>JAFRSZ010000075.1 GCA_017439205.1 Clostridia bacterium | reverse complement strand
GTTCGAATCCCGTACGGGTCACCACGCGTGACCGCGCCGAAAGGCGCTTCACATATATCGCTGTTTATGCGTAAAGCGTATAAATATCAGTCGGTGTCTATAGCATTGAGGTCCCACCCGTTCCCATCCCGAACACGGTAGTTAAGCTCAACTGCGCCGAAAATACTTGGCGGGCAGCTGCCTGGGAAGATAGGTCGTCGCCGACACTTTTTCGTTGGAGTACCCCTCCAACGAATTTGCCTTAATAGCTCAGTCGGTAGAGCACGCGGCTGTTAACCGCGGTGTCACAGGTTCGAGTCCTGTTTGAGGCGCCAAAAAAATCAGCAACTTCGGTTGCTGATTTTTTTATCCAAGCCGCCTTGGCGGGTTGGTATGTAATCACCGCGCTCGCGCGGTGCATGTAATCCGCGTCAGCGGCATGGAATCAAGCGCGCTCGCGCTTGTATGCTTTTTCGGCGGCTTGATTACATACAAGGCTTACGCCTTGATTACATACAATGCTTCGCATTGATTACATACCGCCTGCGGCGGATTACATACAAGGCTTACGCCTTGATTACATACAATGCTTCGCATTGATTACATACAATGCTTCGCATTGATTACATACAATGCTTCGCATTGATTACATACAATGCTTCGCATTGATTACATACCGCCTGCGGCGGATTACATACAAGGCTTCCGCCTTGATTACATACCGTCCTTCGGACGGATTACATACCGCCTGCGGCGGATTTCATACAAGGCTGCGCCTTGATTTTTATGTGGGTTTCTGCTATTCTTTATAAGAGGTGGAAATATGAAAGAAAATCCATTGCTTAAATATGCGGAGCAGCTGGCGGTTCAGATAGACGCATTGTGCAAAACGTTGGAATCAAAAGACAACGCAAATACAGTTTTTCAGATACGCAAGTCTTCTTCCAGCGTTTTTGCAAATATTTAAGAAGCGCAATTTCCGCAAAGCTTGCCGGATATGCTGTCGAAGTTTAAAATAGCACGCAAGGAATGCGCTGAAACGGAAAGCTGGTTAAAGCTGCTCGACGCAAACGGGTCGATTGACGAAGATACGTTCAGGAAATACAGAAATCTTTGCGGCAGAATACAAAGAATGCTGACTGCATCTTGTATTACGATAGAAAAGAAGATCAATCAATAACGCAAAGATATAATCACATGAAAAAGCGAATTCCTTTTCCTAAAAAGTATTGGGTTTATTTAATTATCGTATTGATAGGTTCAGTACTGCTTATTGTGAATATTATCAGAACCGATAGTTGGACAGTAGATATTATGGTTACAACTGAAAAGGAGAGTTTCTAATGAATGAATTTGAGCTTACCAATGCGCAGCGTGCTTGTTTCGGCCTTGTACCGGTGGAGGAAACGTGGGAGCGCTTTTATGTAAAAACGAGCCATTTTGACAAGTTTACCGCGATCGCTTATGCCGATGGCTGTACGCTGAAAAAGCTGGTTTGCGTGAGCGAAAAACAGTATTCGGAAGAAGAAATGGATGAGGCGATCTCACCGGATAAAAAAACAATCTATCCGAAAACCTCGAAGGGCAAGCCGGCAAAGCTGAGCGCCGCCGTTCTGCTTAAAAGAAAAAGCCATGGAATGTGCCTGAGCTATTACGATGATTATATCAATTTATATTCCGCAGACAATGAAAAGAACTACTATGAAAACAGAATTGAAAATCGAAAAATAACCTGTTTTGCAGATTTTGTTGTCTGGGTAAACGAATGGTGCGCAGATACGACGCCGGCGGATCTTGAGGAAATCGGCGCCTTTGCCGCTGCGCCGCGAAAACACGTAAAATACCGTGAGGGGGACGTGTTCCGCTTCCGTGTTGGGCGGCGGACATACGGTTACGGGCGGATACTTGTGGATTATCCGAAAATGCGCAAAGAAAAAACGCCGTTTTGGGATATTTTTATGGGTACGGCGTTGGAATGCGCCGCATATCCGATTCTTACGGAACGCAGAGATGTAACAACTGCCGAGCTTGCGTCGCTTTGTCCGTTGCCCTCTGGTGTGATGGCCGATAACAGGATTTTTTATGGCGAATATGAAATTATCGGCAATACTCCGATCACAGACAGCGAAGACTATGCGATCCATTACGGTGGGAGCATCAATTACCGTGAGCGTGGACAGGGGCGGGTCAATTTTCAGTATGGAAAGATCTTTATCAGCCGGACAGGTATATTACCCGTGCCCGGATGCGAACGCTTTGCCATGAACGGCGTCGGCTTTCATCTGCACGTGAACAGAAACATTTTGGAGGCGGTGATCGAAGCGGGCAACAATACGCCATATTGGGAGCTGGGATATCCGGTAGACGTTAAAACGGATCTCCGCAATCCGGCGTTTGCCGATCAGCGCAGAGCTGTTATGTTGCAAATGCTTGGCGTTTCTGATTCTGACAATTAATCACAGGGGTTTAAATAAGGAATGAGGCGCCAAAAAGGACGAAGTTTATTCTTCGTCCTTTTTTTACAGCCCCTTTTTCTGCCTTCAATCTGCCGCTTAAACTGACGATCCTGTGTTTCGGCAGCCGCATAAGCCCGCGTTTCTTATGTTTGATTACACATCAGACCGCGGATCCGCTTTATTTCCCTGTCAACAGTTTCAACCTGCGTGCCTTCATCAATGCCCCATTCGTTTTCAAGGTTTTCTTTCACTTTTTCCCACGCGCCGATGGCTTCGTCATACCGGCACATTATTTCATACGTTCTTGCAATGCCCACCAGCGCATCGTACATCTTCGGGCTTTCCAGCAGTTCATAGGATTTTTGATAGAAATCAATTGCCTTTTCATATTCGCAGATTTCCCCGTAGAAACCGGCAATGTCAAATACGGTTCCCTCATCGTGGGAATATAAACGGTATGTTTCTTCGATTATGGCTGTCGCGTCGTCTTTTCTGAAATCCGCAAGCGCAAGTCTGGCACGGAAGATCGGCACAAATTCCTCTTTGTCAAACCGTTTTTCGATTTCAGCAATATAGCTTGCCGCTTCCTTTACTCTGCGGTCCGCAATCAGGTTGTTGATCAGAGCGCAGTAATATCTGAATACATCCGGGAAACGCGCAACCATCTCTTTCAGGAATGAAATGGTTTTGCTGTGGTTGGCGGTATCCCAATCCGAGTAAACGGCGTGTTCGCTGTCCACCAGAAAACGCACACAAAAAGACTTATCCGCATCAAGCCGCATTGCTTTTTTTGCGTATTTGTCTACAATCTTTTTATCCTTTTCTATCCTGTTCAGATATAACTGCGCAAGAAGATGCCAGATCTCCGCCGTATCGTCATACACGCCTTCCTGTTCTTTCAGAAAGCTGAGCGCCGATTTGAATTCATCATCTGACAGGTAATCCTCTGTGTAATAAAATCTGCGGCGAAGGCGTTCAAGTTTTTCCTCCGGCGACGGGTTGAATATTTCGTCAATTGTGATGCCGAAAAACAGCGCGATCGACGGGAGCAGGTTTATATCCGGCATTGTAATGCCGGTTTCCCAGCGGGAAACCGCCTGATTCGACACGTTCAGAGCGTTTGCAAGTTCTTCCTGCGTAACGCTTTTAATTGTTCTCAGCTGTCTGATTCTTTTTCCGATTTCCATACATAACATTCCTTCATAATTGTTGCCGGCAGATATATCTTACCATTTCAGGATCGGTCTTACAATAAACAGTTTGCGGAATCGGATACAACACAACTGCGAGCGGACCATGCCGCCTGCGGCGGATCGCCTGCAAGGCTGCGTCTTGATTTTGTTTTGGGTTTCTGCTATTCTTGATTTGAATATACCATGGGATGAGGGTAAGATATGGAAGCAAGTTCATTTCTGAAGCATCCTGCGCCTGTCTTCGGAGACAGATCGACAGGGACCGTATTCGACGCCTTTGTGCTCAAACAGCCGGACGGACGGCTGCGGATGGACGTTTCGTGGAGGCCGCGGGAATCCTGCGCGGTGACCTTCTCGGAAGACGGGCTGCATTGGACCGATCCGGTCATCACCCTGTATCCGGACAAGGCTTCCGGCTGGGAGCAGATCGTCAACCGCTGCTGCGTCCTGCCGGATCCGGCAGGGAAGGGCTGGCTCATGTGGTACACCGGGCAGGTCTGGGACGGCGGACACGGCGTCTCAAAGATCGGCATTGCGCGCTCGGCCGACGGCGTCCGTTTCGAGCGGTTTCGGGAAGGCCCCGTCCTTGTGCCGGAGGCGGAGTTTGAAAAGGAATCGGTCATGAACCCTTTCGTCATGTTCGACGGGGGCAGGTTCCGCATGTGGTACGCCGCCGGGGAGACCTATGAGCCGAACGTCATCTGCTGCGCGGAATCCGAAGACGGCGTCAACTGGACAAAGTACGCCGGGAATCCTGTCTTTGCGGCGAATCCCGAAAAGGAATATGAACAGGCGCGGATCGGTGCGGTTGATCTGGTGAAGGAAGAAAACGGATATCTGATGTTCTACATCGGCTACCGGGATATCCACACCGCCTGTATCTGTGCCGCCCGCTCAAAGGACGGGATCACCGGCTGGGAACGCGTGCCGGAGAATCCGCTGGTGATGCCGACGCCGGACGCGTGGGACGCGGATTCGTGCTATAAGCCGACGGTTGTGAAGGACTTGGACGGAAAATACCGCCTCTGGTACAACGGACGGCGCGGCAGCGACGAGTTCATCGGATACGCAGAGGGACGGATCAGGCCGCAGATCTCAAAAGACAACTGATCCCGCGAACAGATATCGTTTGCGGGTTGCGGTTATTCATTATCGCAGAGAAAAAACCGGGCGGCAAAAAGGAGAAAGAGATCACCTGTTCCCTGCGCGGTTTTTTATTACACAGAAATCAAGAGTATAGTCATAAAATAAGACGTTTACATTTTGAAATCATCATTATATAATCACACCGGAAGCTTCCGAAAGAGAAAGAAAGGGTGATTATATGACGAATCGTATATTTGTTGAAAATCTGAATTCCCGCGATCCGGTGGATTTTATGCGCTGCCGGGAGGAATTCCTGAAGCTGATAAAACAGGATAAAATGTCCATCGCAGATAAATGGCAGTATTCAAGGAGTATGATGATGTTGTGATTCGCAGACTTGTCGAATGTATCCGTGTATTGAAAGATAAAAGAATCATCGTTGTGCTCAAAGGTGGATTGCAGGCGGAAGAAACTGTTGAGTGACGCATAATTACGGAGCGGAAGGCGAGTTTTTTCAATGAGATCCTTCCCCCGGGACGGGCGAAATCGCTTGCGGTTGTGAAATCCCGCTGTGCGGGGCGACGGACGGATTCTTTTTATCTTGCAATCCATGAGATAATGGGATATACTTGTTTTGTATGTGGCGGGGTGAAATACGGGATCTGAAAAGGAAGGGTTCCCGTGTTTTATGAATACTGTTGTGGCACATAAGAACAAGGAGGATAATAAAAATGGATAAAAAACTGCATCCGGACGACCGGACGGATTTATCATATGCTTCTTTTCGACGGACAAAGCTGAAGGGGCAGTTTTATCGGGTTTTAGATCATTTGCCGATCGATCAGAAATATGCGCGGCAGAAAAAATACGGAAATCAGACGATTCTTGATACGGAGCAGGGACGTAAGATCCTGAAAGACGCGATCATTGCCGGAGCGCCTTTTATGGCGGCGCGATTCGGAACGAGCGAAGGCGCTGCGCTTACGGCTTATTGGGAAATAAAGCTGAAACAGGGCGATAACATACAGGCATTTCCGAGAGTGCCGCTTGACATCCTTTGTAACAATGCAGGCTTTTTTCCGAATTCAAAAGAGGCGGCATGGAAATGGGCGGAGCTGGAAACAAAGGCCTGCGCCGATCTGGATCTGTTGGGCGTGATGCATTTTTTGAATGAAGAATGGATCTTCAATAATTTCTGTCCGCAGGCAAAGCTGATGCCGAACGGCGGTTTGGCGTCCGCAGGCAAAGGGTGGGCGACCGTTCTGGAGGGACGCAAAGTTTTAGTGGTCCATCCCTTTACCGATACCATCAAAAGCCAGTATGAGAATAAGAGAGAGCTCATTTTCCCGGGGTCGAACGCGTTGCCGGAATTTGATCTGAAATGCGTTAAAGCGGTCCAGACGATCGCAGATCAGGAAGACCCCCGGTTCCATACGTGGTTTGACGCTTTGGACTATATGACGGATGAAGTTGCGAAACAGGATTTTGACGTCGCCCTGATCGGCTGCGGCGCATACGGTTTCCAGCTCGCTTCCAGAGTGAAGCGGATGGGTAAAATCGCCGTCCATATGGGCAGTACCGTTCAAACGCTGTTCGGGATCAAGGGCGCCCGATGGAACGTTAAGGATTCCGGTATGTATAATGACGCCTGGGTATATCCGTCGGAAGCGGAAACGCCGAAAGGGTTCGAAAAGGTTGAAAACGGAGCCTATTGGAAACCGAAAGAGTGATTTTGTCTTTTTTCATTTTCATGTCGGTTTGGCGCCGTGCCGCGGCGGCCGGAGGCAGTTTTTTGTTCTCAAATCATGATAACACTTTTGCAAATGTAAAACATAATCTGAAGTACGTTGACAAAGAACGTTCTTTAATTTTTCGGGACTTGACATCATCGTTTTCCTTTTTGAAATCAGCGGGTTCAATTCCCTAATTCCAAGGGCGGCTCTGTTCCTGTACAGGTACAGAGCCGCCGCACATTTCTGTGAAAACGCTTTTTCTTGATCTGTCGTTTACTTGACGACATTGGTTTTGATATTTTCCTTTTCTTTCAGCTGCCGTTTTTATCTGTTCTGTTTCAATCCCCGTGATTGTATTTCTGATGATCTGATCTTTTGATAAATAAGCAAACTTTCTTTTAAAAAAATGAATCTTTTTTTCTTTTCTTCATCGTAATACTTTTTTACGGTTTTTACGGCGATGACGTGAGAATCTATATATCTGATTTTTTTGCCGTCCTCCTTCGCCGGAATTATTCGTCAAGAGGAGTGGAATCCCTTCCTCTTTCGGTTGCCGTCAAAGTGCTTTGGCAAAAGTGTAACACTTTATTTGAGGTTTGTCAATTAATGTCGGCGGTACGATTGAACGGGGCTCGCTTCATATCGACGCAATGAAACTGCATAGATCGTTGTTTAGAATATGGAATATTGACATTACGCGCGGTTTTGTGTATAGATATAAAGGAAGGCAGAACGCATTTCGTTTCGGTGCGAAAAAACGGGAGGATGGTCGTTACGCAGGCGAGAGGTGAAAACATGCAGGAAAAGAAAACGGAATTTACATTTACGATCCGCCGTTGCGAAGCGCGGGATCTGGAGGCGGCGCGGGAAATCTGCGAGGAGACGTCCACCATTGCGCTGAACAGCGAAAAGGACCGGCAGTTCCTGCTGCTGACGTTTTGCGATCCGTACGTAAAGTACGCAGCGGACAGCAGCTTTGTTGCAGCGGATGAAAACGACCGCCCGGTGGGCTATCTTTTCTGCGCCGCCGATACCGGAGCGTTTTTTAAGGCGTTCCGCAAAAACGTGCTGCCCGAAATAGCGCGGCTCGGGCCGAAATACGCCGTGATGGGGTGGGGCGTGTGCGCCGCGCAGACGTTTTGCGCGCGCTTTGCGCCGGCGCACCTGCACATCGACCTTACCGCCGCCGCCCGCCGGAAGGGCGTGGGCACGGCGCTGATGGATACGCTGAAGGCGGAGCTTGCGGCGCGGGGGATCGGCCGCGTTTCGCTTTCGGTCAGCGGCAAAAACATTGCGGCGATCCGGTTTTACGAGAAAAACGGCTTTCGCACGCTCTTTAAGGCCTTCGGCGAAAACCTGATGCGCGCGGAGGTCAAAAACAGAGCGGAGATATGAGAGAAGAGATACAAGAAAAATGAAAAAGAGTAAAACCGGTTTACCGCAGCGCGAAAAAACCTGTTTTTTCGGTAAAAACAGGCCTTCGCAACCGCCGGTTGCGCAATTTCAAGGCAAACCTGCTTGTCTGCAACCCGGATTTGTGGTAATCTATGGGTGTCACCGGGACCGATCCCGAAACCGGCGGCCGCTTCGGCGTCGCGGATGGGACCTGCGGGAAAGGAGCATAATACAATGATACTTGCAGAAAAAATCACGGAACTGAGAAAAAAGAACGGATGGTCGCAGGAGGAGCTGGCCGAAAAGCTGGACGTGAGCCGTCAGGCCGTGTCCAAATGGGAGAGCGCGCAGAGTGTGCCGGATATGAACCGCGTGCTGCTGCTTTCGGAGCTGTTCGGGGTATCCACGGACTATCTGTTGAAGGATGAAATGGGCGAGCCCGCGCGCACGGATGAACCGCTGCCAGAGGAGGGCGGCAGATCGCTGCGCACCGTATCTATGCAGGAGGCGCAGGAGTTTTTGCAGCACCGTAAAACGGCGGCGGGGCGGATCTCACTGGGCGTGCTCATGTGCATCCTCTCGCCCGTGGCGCTGATCTTGCTTGCCGTGGCGCAGGACACGGGCCGTCTGGCGCTCACCGAGGAGGTTGCCGTGGGCCTGGGGCTGCTGCCGCTGTTTCTGCTGATCGGCGGCGCGGTGGCGCTGTTTGTTGTGACAGGGCTTGCGGGCAAGCGCTTCGAGTATATGGATAAGGAATGCTTTGAGACCGAATACGGCGTGGCGGGCTTCGTGCGCGAACAGCGGGACCGCACGCAGGGCGCGTTTGCGGCGCAGCTCACCGCGGGCATCGTGCTGTGCGTGCTCTCGGCCGTGCCGATCTTTATCGCGATGTGCCTGCCCTATGAAAGTGAAACCGCGAGCGATTTCGGCTATGTGGTTGCCGTGGCGGCGCTGCTGGGCATGGTGGCGGCCGGCGTGTGGCTGATCGTGCGGGCCGCGATCGTACGCGGGGGTTACAACGCGCTGCTGGAAGAGGGCGACTATTCCCGCGAGAACAAGGAAAACCAGATGCGAAACGCGCCGCTCGCCTCGATCTATTGGGGCGTTGTGACCGCGGGGTTCCTTGGCTACAGCTTCATTACCGGGCGGTGGGACCGGAGCTGGATCGTATGGCCCGTGGCCGGCGTGCTGTACGGCGTGATCATGGCGATCGTGGGCGCCGTGCGCAAAAAAGGCTGACCGCAAAGGCACGGCCAACGGAATACACAACAAAACACCCGGACGTGTTATTCGCGTCCGGGTCGGTTTTATGTTGCCGTCCTTTCTTTTATTTTATGTTAATATAAAGGGGAGAGAAAATGTATGAAAAAAGTGTTGTGCTGTTTGCTCGCGGCATGGGCGTGTCTGTCGTTTCTGCAGGGGGCGTACGCCCAAGATGACGCCGTAACGGTGAACGCGGCAAGCCCTGAACCGAACCGCCCCGGCAGGGGGAAAGCCGCGCCTGCCGCGTCGGATGCCTCCGGTTATTCTGTTGCTTTACATTTTCTGTGATTTGTGTTATAATCAATATATATTGATCCGGCGCGGCGGGGCCGTGCCGACGAAGAGAGGTTTTACGGTATGAAGAGATCTTTCAGAATAACGCTTTGCATCATGCTCGCCGCTGCGGCGCTGGCGCTGTTTTCCGCCGCGGCGCTGGCCGCGCCCGCCGCGCCCGGAACGCATCCGGCGGGCGGCGCGTGCAAATCCCACCCCGGCGCGCTGGTGACGCTTTCGGATATCGCCGATGCCGCCGCGAAGCGCAACGCGGGCCCGATGCGCGCTCCGGCGCTGGACCCGGCGGTGAACGATCTGCCGCTGGCCGTGATCGTGGTCGGCTTCAGCGATCAGGCGTACCGCACCGATTTCGACTGGTCGCAGGAGATCTTCCGCGCCGATTATTCGCTGGCGGAATACTACACCGATATGTCGTTTGGGCAGTTCACCTTCACGCCGGTGCGGGAATCGTCCGTTTACGGCAGCGGCGGCAACAATAACGTGAAGGACGCGGCGGACGACGGCGTGATCCACGTGTCGCTCCCTGTCTCGCACGACGACTGGACGCTGGAATATACCGTGCTGAGCGCGAAGGATAAGGCTACGAACCTTTCGCTGATGCAGGCGATGCTCGCGGCCCTGCAGGCGGCGGACGCCTATGTGGATTTTTCGGCCTACGACGTAAACGGCGACGGCGCGATCACCACAAACGAAATGGCGCTCGCATTTGTATTCGCGGGGTACGAGGCCTCGTCCTCTTACGGCTACGGCCACGGCAAAACGGCGTATCTGTGGAGCCACGCCTATAAGATGTCGGACGCCATCGATCTGTACAGCTTCTCGTTCGGCCTGCCCTCGCCGGACGGCGTGACGCTGAATGATTACATCGCCATCTCCGAGCAGGAGGACGACGGCAGCCAGGAGCCCATCAGTACGCTGGCGCACGAGCTGGGCCACTATCTCGGCCTGCCGGACCTTTACGATACCAATTACAATACAAGGCTGGAGTGGGGCAAATACGACGTATCCTTCTTAAGCCTGATGAGCACCGGTCTGTACGGCGTTGATCCCGATACGGGCGTCACGGTGCCCAATTCGCTGGATCCGTGGAGCAGGATGATCCTCGGCTGGGTGGAACCCCAGCTCGCCGCCGCCACGGGCGAGTATACGCTCACCGTGCAGAACTATGCTGACAATACGGGCTACAGCCTGCTGCGCATCCCAACGCAGAATCCCGGCGAATACTATCTGCTTGAGAACCGCGGCTTCGCAAAATGGGATCGGGGCCTTGCGAACGAATACGGCGCGGACCACGGCGGCATTGTTCTGTGGCATATCGACGACGCCATGTGGGACGCGTATTACGACGCCAACACGATGAACAACACCGACCACCGTCCCGGCGTGATGCCGCTGTATGCGGAATCGGGCAGCAACGGCGGATATACCTTTATCGGCAGAAATTCAACGGTGGATCTTCTGAACCCGTTCTTTGACAGGAGCATATGGGACAGCCGTTACGCTTCGCTCGGCTCCACGCTGGATCTGCCCGTCTACGGCACCGGCGGCAACGCCGACAAGCGCAGCGGCAGAACGCTGTCGGGCGTCAAGCTGCAGTTCCTTACCGACGCGGCCGATACCATGCGCGTGAAGCTGAACCCCGACCAGCACACGCACAACCCCGTGCTGACCTACGTATCGGAGCCCTCCTGCACCGCGGGCGGCACCGCGTACTATACCTGCTCGATGTGCGGAAGGCATTTTTCCGACGCCGCGGGCACGCAGGAGATCAGCGAGCCCTTTGCCGTGAACGCGCTGGGCCATACGCAGCCGAACTCCGCCGGGCAGTGCAGCCGCTGCGGCGCGCAGCTGGTGGCCCAGGAGGATCTTTGCCCCTACTGCCACACCCATCACAGCGGGTTTATCGGCAGCATCGTGGGGTTCTTCCACAGGATCATGTATTTTTTCGCGCATCTGTTCGGCAGAATGTAAAGAAGGAGCTTAAAAAATAAAAAGGTTGCATCTGCGCATCGGGTCTGTTATAATGTTTTTCGCGCAACAATTATGACGATCGCGGCTTATTATTGTCAGAAAAGAGGAAAAAGAAATGAAAATAGGAATCGTAGGCAGCGAAGGGCATGTGGGAAGCGCCATGCGGGCGGTTTTCCCGAACGCGGTCTGCTATGACCTGAAGGTCGGTACAAAAGAAGAGATCAACGAGTGCGATACGGTTTTCGTTTGCGTCCCTACGCCCTCGCGCGAGGACGGAAGCTGCAATACCGATATCGTTGAAAGCGTGATCGCATGGCTGGACGTGCCGCTGATCGTTCTGCGCTCCACTGTCTACGTCGGCTTTACGGACGACATGCGTAAAAAATACAACAAAGAGATCGTGTTCCAGCCGGAATATTACGGCGAAACGGTGGCGCACCCGTTCAGCGACCTGAAGGCGCGGCAGTGGCTGACCTTCGGCGGGAGCGAAAAGGGCATCCATCTGGCGATCAAAACGTACCAGACAGTGTATAATTCCAATATCAGCATCCATCAGGGCGACGCGAAGTCCATCGAGATGGCGAAATATATGGAAAACAGCTTCTTCGCCCTGAAGGTGATCTTCTGCAACGAGATGAAGGATATCGCCGACGCGCTCGGCGCGAATTACGACGTCGCCAGAGAAGCCTGGATCGCGGACCCGCGCATCGGCAGCAGCCACACGTTCGTGTATGACGACAACAGAGGCTACGGCGGCAGCTGCCTGCCGAAGGATATCGCCTCCATCGCGTATCAGGCGGACGAAAAGAACGTGAACTGCGATCTCATCAAGGCCACGATCGAAAAAAACAAGCTCTACCGTTCATAAGGAACCGCGGTCGTTTGTCGTTTGGCAGACGGCCCGCGTTCTTTTTAAAGCTGTTATTACAGAGCCGTAAAGAAACCGGCTGTGCGCCGGGAAAGGAGCATAAAATATGAGAACGATACGCGTTACGGGAAAAGCGCGGCTGAGGGTAAAGCCCGATATGACGAGGATCACGGTCACGGCGGAAAAAACGTACCCGGAATACGGCGAGGCGCTGAAGGGCTCCGCGGAGGATACGGCGCGCCTCGGCGAGCTGCTGGCGGAGTTCGGTTTTGAACGCGCCGACCTGAAAACATTGGAATTCAACGTGGATACCGAGTATGAGGGCTATAACGAGAACGGCGTATACAAACAGCGGCTTGTCGGGTACCGGGCGCGGCACGTGATGAAGGTGGAATTCGATTCGGATAACGACCGGCTCGGCAGGATCCTTTACGCGCTCGCAAACTGCCCGGTGAAGCCGGAATTCCGCATCAGCTATACCGTGAAGGACCCGGAAAGCGCAAAGAACGAGCTGCTTGCCGGGGCGGTGAAGGACGCTTCTGAAAAGGCTGCGGTGCTGACGCAGGCGGCGGGCGTAAAGCCGAAATGGATAAGGTCGATCAATTATTCGCAGGCACAGCTCGATTTTGAGGTGCGTCCGGTGAACCGGATCATGGCGGAAAACTGCGCGCCGATGGCGGCAAAGGCCGGGAGCTACGATATGGATCTGGAGCCGGAGGATATCGAGGTTTCGGATACCGTAACGGTGCTGTGGGAGATTGGATGAAATGTCGCA
Organism: Clostridia bacterium; assembly: GCA_017439205.1. Classification (GTDB taxonomy): domain Bacteria; phylum Bacillota; class Clostridia; order Oscillospirales; family Acutalibacteraceae; genus RUG806. Next base: position 1,245 of record JAFRSZ010000075.1, on the reverse strand, counting down.
CCTTTTGTGCGACAGCGATATGAATTCCTGCCGGAATTCGCGATATGTCCCTGCAGGACGCGATATGCTTTTGCATCCTCGCCGAAGGCGAGATATGCAAAAAGCGCGATATATCCCTGCGGGATGCAATATGGAATTCATATCATATCGCACGCAAACGTTAGTGTTGCGTATATCGCATTTGCGCAGCAAATATATCGCATCGCCGTGAGGCGATATATCGCAATATGTAATCCCAAACATCTCGACAAACTGAAATTTGACCAATTCCTCAAAAAAAGCCGCCCAAGGTCTGATCCGAGGGCGGCTTTCGGTTATCGGGGGTTATTCGCCGTACAGGCCGTTTGCCTGTTTGAGATATTCGGTGACGCCGAGCTGCTGCGGGCAGACGCGCTCGCATTTTTTGCAGCCGATGCAGTCCGCTGCCGCGCCCTTGCCCGCCGTACAGGCGGCGTAGGCGGCTTTGCCCTCTTCGGTCCGGCCGCTCACGAGATGGAGGTTCAGCGCCTCCATGATCTCGGGGATCGGGATCTGCTTCGGGCAGCCCTCCACGCAGTAGCGGCACGCAGTGCAGGGTACGGCGGCGGAGCTTTTCATAATGAGCTGGGCCTTTCGGATGATCTCGAGCTCTTCTTTGGTCAGCGGCTTGAAATCGCGCATGAACGAGAGGTTATCGCGCATCTGCTGCGTGTTCGACATGCCCGAGAGCACCGTGAGCACGCCCGGCAGCGACGCGGCGAAGCGGATCGCCCACGAGGCGTAGGAAGCGCCCGGCGCGCATGCGTCCATCAGCGCTCTGACTTCCTTCGGCGGGGAGGCCAGCTTCCCGCCCTTAACCGGCTCCATGATCACAATGGGCTTGTTGTGTTTGCGCGCCACCTCGTAGTTGCGGCGGGAAGCCACCTTATCGTTTTCCCAGTCCGCGTAGTTGATCTGCAGCTGCACGAATTCCACGTCCGGGTGCTCCGTAAGGAGCCTGTCCAGAAGCTCCGGTTCGTCGTGGAACGAAAACCCGTAGTGCTTTATGAGACCCTGCGCCTTTTTTTCTTTCGCGAAGCCCCAGATATCGAATTTATCGTAGCGTTTTACGTTGCTGTGAGAGAGCGCGTGCAGCAGATAGTAGTCAAAATATCCCGCGCCGGTGCGCTTCAGGCTGGTCTCGAATTCGTTTTTCACCATTTTTTCGGTCATGCCCGGGATCGCCGCGTTCATTTTGGTTGCGAGCGTATAGCTCTCGCGCGGGTG
>JAFRSZ010000074.1 GCA_017439205.1 Clostridia bacterium | reverse complement strand
GAAAGATACGGAGCGCTTCAGGGCGTGGATCGACGGTTTCGGCGTGTGGGGCGTGATCGTCTTCGTCGCGATCCGCGTGGTGCAGACGGTGTTCAAATTCATACCCACGGAGCCGATCGAGATCGGCGCCGGGCTGGTATGGGGCTGGTTCGGCGGATTCCTGCTGTGCCTGCTTGGGAATATCATCGGCTCGATCATCATCCTGCTCATGACGCGGCGGATCGGCACGCGCATTCTGCGGCTTTTCCGGCTGGAAAAAAAGCTGCAGTCCATGCGGTTCCTGCAGGACCGCGAGAAGCGCAACCGCCTTTCGTTCATTTTTTATCTGATCCCCGGCACGCCCAAGGATACCATGACCTATTTCGTGGGCCTGACGGACATGAACATGATAGAGTTCATGATCATCTCGTCCGTCGCGCGCATTCCCGCGATCGTGTCGTCCACGATCTGCGGCGCGTATCTCGGGGCGAACAATTTCAAGATCGCCGCGATCGTTTTCATCGTAACGGCGCTGCTCAGCATCCCCGGGGCGTTCTTATACAAAAAGATTTCGGCGCGGTATATCCAGAATCGCCCGCAGACCGGGCCCGACGCGCCGGAAAAGACGGAGGACGGCCCCCTGTCCGATGCGTGAAGCCCCTCCCCCATCCTTTATTTCCGCATATTTACAACTGGCACAGGAGGTATATCATGCAGGCTGCATGGACAAAAATCGCTGCGTTTTTCACTTCGGTCCTCGTATGGGCTTCCTCTTTCTCGGGGCTTGGAGATCTCCGGCAGAAGGCGGAACTTCCATTTCAGTTTCCGGACTATTTTTCAGCCCGCACGGCGGTGGCGGAGCTGCCCGATCTGGCGGAAGGCTTCGTTCCGCAGGGGATCACGTATCTCACGGAGGAGGACGTTTATCTGCTGTGCGGCTATATGGACGACGAAACGGCCTCCCGGCTCTACGTGCTGAAAAACGGCGCGTATACTCGCATTTTGCTGCGGCATCCGGACGGTTCGGTATACACCGGCCACGCGGGCGGGATCACCGCCGCCGGAGATTTCGTTTACGTGAGCAACAACAAACGGCTGTACGTGCTGGATAAACAGCGCGTGCTGCGTGCGGGAAACGGAGATGAGCTTTCGTTTCTCGGGCACGTTGACGTGCCCTGCCGCGCCTCCTTCTGCTCAAGCGACGGCGAGCGGGTGTACGTGGGGGAATACCACAAGGACGAAAACTACCCCACGGATCCCTCGCACGCGCTGACCGCGCCGGACGGCTCGGTATTCAAGGCGCTGACGTTCGGTTACACGGTCTCGCCGGAGGCGCCGTTCGGCCTGCTTTCGGAAACGCCCGCCGCGGCGTATTCCATGTACGACGAGATACAGGGCTTCGCGATGCTGCCGGACGGGCTCGCCGCGCTCTCCTGTTCCGACGCTTCCACCAGCTCCGGGCTGCACTTCTATGACTGCGCGGGCGAAGCGGACGGGGTATTCCGCATGGACGGCGCAGATATCCCGCTGTATTACCTCGCCGAAGCGCGCGCGGTGGAAAAGATCAAACTACCGCGCATGAGCGAGGATATCGAATACCGCGACGGGGATATCCTGATCGTTTTCGAGGCAGGCGCGCGGAAGTTCCAGCCGAACGATCTCTTTGCTGAAACGGACGTCGTAAGGCTCTCCGAGGCGGCGCTTCTGCCGCGGGAATATGCCAGCAGATGCCTTTCCCGGTTTTTCGATCCGTTTTTGGAACGGTTTTCCGGTTTTTCGTGCTGAGAACGCAAAAACAGTCATCCGCCGACTGTACGCGGCCGTTGACCCATAAAAAAGGAGAAAAACATTATGGAAACAGCTATCTCATCTGGCGCTTCATGATCGACAGACGCCACCAGCAGAAAGGCTACGGCAGAGAGGCCATGCGGCTGGCGCTGGATTTCATACGCACATTCCCCGCGGGAGAGGCAAAATACTGCTGGCTCTCTTACGAGCCCGAAAACGAGGTCGCGAAAAAGCTCTACGCCTCCTTCGGCTTTGAGGAGCTGCCGGAGCAATACGAAGAGGGCGAAGAGATGCCCGCTGTGCTGAAGCTGTAATATACCGAAAAAATCCCGATCGGGGAACGGATACGACGGGAACCGGGGTGAAACCATACAGAGCATATCTGCAAAACAGCAGCATCTTTCAGAAAAAAAACAGACCGGCACGGAGCGATATACCCTGCGCCGGTCGAAATATTCAGGTGAAAGGGAACAGAAACCTGCTTCCTTTTTTTAATTGCCTCTGCGCCGGGTTCAGCCGAGCAGCAGAGTAAACAAGGCGATGACGGTCCGGAAGAATGAGACGATCCGCTGCCATACGGATCCGGAGGCGGAAGCGGCTTCGGACGCGCTCTCGTCCGCAGCGGACCACTGCGTGAACCAGCTGATAAACGAAGGAGAGTAAAGCCTTTTTCCTGCGCCGTCAACCGTGCTCAGCCCGCCGTATTCCGTTTTGGCTTCTGCGGAATAATCGTTCTCTGCAAGGATCCACATATTGTGATTGAAGATGAGCGCTGCCTGGGGCGCGGAAGAACAGGAAGTAAAACGGCGTTTCTCCCTGTCGCCCGCCGCGCGCACGTTGTTCCACGTAGGAGAAATATAGATGCTGTAAATTGCGTAGCTGTCCCCCGTGCTGCCGAGGACCCATATCGCCATATCGCGCAGCGTCTCGGCTTCGCTCGCGCTTACGGCGCGGTGCCCCGAAAACAGCGCTATCCCCGCATAATCCTTCGGATGCGCCAGCACCGTTTTCACAACGCCGTTTTCACCGAGACACCAGCCGAACAGATAGATCCGTGTTTTATCCACGTTGTATCGCGCGGCGAAATCCATGATCGCGGCATGGATGGATTCCACGGGAGTCGTATCAAAATAGACCGGCTCCGGTGCGCGGAGGATCATCAGATAAGCGCCGGAGGCGTCCGTCACGCGGCTTTGGAGCTCCTCGCTGGACCACTTGTAAAAATTGTTCTTGATGAGCTCTTTCCCGGCGTAGGTGCCCTCCCCCGCCCCGGGCATAAAGACGAACAGCGGCAGCTTTTCATGCGCGGCGGCCTTCGGCTCGAAGTAGCTGTAATCAAGGCTGTAGCCGCCTTTGTCCGGGCCCGCGTCCCTGCGCCATTGGCCGCGGAGCGCTTCGGCGCCGTCTTCCAGACTGACCGCCCCGGCAGCGCCGGAGAACACCGGCAGCAGCAAAAGTACCGTTAAACAAAGCGCAAGAATGCGCCGTCCTGTTTTTTTCATATTGATGCACCTCATATTATTATTTGACTGAATTTATTTATAACGATACCACACATCGCATCCGCTGTCAAGAAAGCAAAACGGTGAAAAGGACGGCGGAAAAACCCATATTATCCCTGATCCGCGCCGTCCCGCACACAAAACGGATTTTTCGCAAAAAAACCTTGCGGTCATACGGCGGAAAGTGATAGAATCGTATCATGACGATTTCAGGCTGCAATGGAGGTTTCGGTTATGGGTAAAATCAACATCCGGCAAAACAAAAAGGCGCAGGTTCTGCTGTGCGCGGCGCTCACCGCGCTGTTCGGCGTGTTCCTTTGGCTGTTCCACGACGTATACATCCCGTGGGACAACATGGCGCTGGTGGGGCTGTGGTTCACGCTGGCGATGCTGTGCATCGGCGGCATGGCGGCGCTTTGCGTGATCGCAGACCCGAAAAAGACGCACACAAAAAAAGGCGTGATCGGCCGCGCCGCCGCAGTTATGGCGGTGTTTGCCGCGATCATTTTCGGCGTTTCTTACTATTTCAATCTGGTGCTGGAATTCGGCTCCCGTTTTACGCCTTACGCAGATAACGAATGCGCCATACGCATTTCCTTCGGGCTGAGCCTCATGATGTACGGCGTGCTGCTGCTCCTGTTTTTCCGGGCGGTCTCCGGTAAAAAGGCGGTGCGGGCGCTGGGCGTGCTGGCGCTTGCCGCGTGCGTCGTATCGGGCGTGTCCCTGCTGGGCAAAATGCTGCCCACGCAGTACCTGTACCCGGCTTACCGCGTCTTCGTTTCGCCCGGCGGCGTGAAAACCGAAGACAGGGCCGTGCGCTACGATTTCGCCTATGCAACCGAAAAGCTGCAGCCCACCGCCAACCTCGGGAAGGATGCGGAGATCACGCTGAAGCTTGCCAAAAACGAGCGCGAGGGCGCGCAGCTGGCGTTCGTTTCCACGCGGGACGATAAGACCGTAAGGATCAGCATCCGCAGCTTT
>JAFRSZ010000073.1 GCA_017439205.1 Clostridia bacterium | reverse complement strand
TTACCACGTAGATGGCGGGCGTGCTGTCGTTTTTGATGTTCACGCCGGAAAGCACGAGCTGCACCTTCTCGGAGCCGTCGGCGTCCACGCGCACCGTACAGTTTTCCGCCGTGCCGGTGATAACGTATACGCCCTCGGCGGTGATATCCACGTCTTTGCCGCTCTGAACGGTGATATCTTCGGCGTCGGACGTATCGGCCGTCTGCTTCAGATCGCGCCCGGTGAATACGTCGGCGGTATCCAGAACGCCGCCGCTGTTTGCGCTGTATGACGCGGTAACGCTTTCGCCGCCGGACGTTGTACCGGCAGGAGCTTCGGAAGCGGGCGCATTGCCCCCGGAGCCGCATCCCGTCGCGCAGAGCAGAAGGCACGCCGCGCACAGGACCGCAATGATCTTGTATTTTTTCATTTTTGAAACCTCTTTCTTTTGTTCGTTCGATAACAGCATAACGGTACAAAATAAAACGAAGCTTAAACGGCGCGCTCCCCCGGGAATTATTTTCGGTTTTTCACGGCAGCCGCACGGTTTGCCCGCATTTTTCTTTTTTTCAAGCAAACCGCTTGACAGCTCCGACAGAATCCTTTACTATTTTTATAACATATAAAAAAAGAGGTTGTTTAGCTATGATCTATCTGATGCCGCTCGCACTTCTGCCCGCCATCGTGCTGTGCGTATACATCTATAAAAAAGACAAAGCGGACAAAGAACCGCCGAAGCTTTTGGCGACCCTGCTTCTTGCAGGCGTGGGCGTAGCGCTCATAGCAATGCTTGTGGAAATGGCTCTCGGCGCGCTGCTGAACGCGGCGTTCGGCCTGACCGGCGATTACGACGGCTCCGGAGATTTATCCGCTTTCAGCGGCCGCCTTTATTATTTTATAGAGGCGTTTCTGATCGTCGCCCCTGCGGAAGAATTCTTCAAATGGCTCTTCACCTGGAAAATCACCGCGAAGAACAAGAATTTCAACAGCCTTTTCGACGGCGTGATCTACTGTGTGTTCACTTCTCTCGGCTTCGCCGCGTTTGAAAACGTCATGTACGTTTTCCAATACGGTGTTTCCGCGGCTCTGATGCGCGCCGTTACCGCCGTACCCGGGCATATGTTCTTTGCGATCATCATGGGCTACTTCTACAGCATGTGGCACCTGCAGTATCAGGCGAAGCACCTTGAGAGCGAATGCGTAAGGCTGAACTATATGAAACAACCGGCAGCCTCCGCCTTCAACACCCGGGCGCCGCTGTTCAAGAGCATCGTGCTGCCCATTGCCGTACACGGCGCGTACGACTACTGCTGCTTCGTGGGCACCGTTTTATCAACGATCATCTTCTATGTTCTGCTGATCGGCCTGTACGTTTACTGCTTCACCCTTGTAAAGAAACAATCCGATAAGGATACCTTCAGCGGCCGGCTCGCACTGGGCATGGTGATCTGGAAATATCCGGAGCTCAACGAGACCCTGCCCCAGGAAACGATCAACTACGTAAGAGGCGTTCAGCCGCTGCAGACGAACGCCTACACACAGCAGACGAACGCTTACCCGCAGCAGACGGGCAGCTACCCGCAACAGACGAACACTTATACCCGTCAGGCGACCGGATATCCGTACCCGCAGACGAATTCTTACGCACAGCCGCAGTCCGGCGCTTACGCACAGCCCCGTACGGCCCCCTACCCGCAGCAGACAAGCGGCTATACGCAGCAGCCGAACGCTTACGCGCAGCAGCAATCAAGAGGCTATGCGCAGCCGTCGGCAAATCCCTATTCTCAGCAGGCGAATCCTTATCCGCAGCAGACAAATCCCTATTCACAACAGACAAATCCCTATTCACAACAGGCAAATCCCTATGCGCAGCGGCCTGAGCCGCCCGCAGCTCCGGATAACAACCCGTAACTTACATACCCCGATAAAAAATCCCGTCATCGACGGGATTTTTTGTTTCTTTCGTTTACCGGGCAGAGTTGCCGAAAGATTATCAGCTCTTCGGTTTTGCCTTGCTCCGATCGGTGCCGGCGAAATAGCCGTCTTCCCAGCCGGCGCCGAAGCTCCACGCGATCCTCCCGTTTTTCATTTCTGAGAGATCCAGATACAGCTCCGCGTTCGCTGCCCCGGAGGCGTCTGCGGCGTCCTCATGCAGATAAAGCCTTATAAGGCCGTTCAGGTCGCCCATGCCTTCCGCGTCCGCGCGGGCGGAGATAACGGCAGACCCGCTCCACGGGGAATACACGAAGCAGAGAGAACCGTTATCCGTTGAAAAAGAGGAATACCTTTTCTTGTCCAGCGTGTTCCAGTAGCCCTGCAGCGCCTGCCAGAGCTGATCGATCTGGTCGGCGTTCAGCGGCGTGCCCATCAGGTCCACACAGGTCAGATAATAAAGAGAGACCCAACCGGTTTTGCCGCCCTTGGTCACCTTTCCCCACCAGCGGACGGTGGCGTCGGTGGAGGCGCCGAGGTCGAGCACCTCAAACACGTCGATGTATTCCTCCGGCTGAAGGTAATCCAGATGCTTGCCGGATTTGCTTGTGGTGTTTCTGATATGCACGCGGGACTCGGTGGAATTCACGTAATGGCCGGTATGATAGCCGGAGGCGCTCACAGGCGAAGCCGCGGTGACGGATTCGGTTTCGGCGGCAGTATCCTGCGCGGTTTCGGAAGGCGCCTGCGAGGCCGTTGCAGCCTCGGCGGCTTCGGTATCGCTCTCCGTCTCCTGCGACGCGGCTGCGGGCTCCGTTGCGGTTTCTTCGGGATCGCCCGCGATCTCGGGATAGATCACAAAGATAAAAATTATGGTCAGAGCCGCGAGGATCACCGCGATCAGCGGGATAACGATGGCAAGGAACATTTTGTTGCCGCCGCCGGACCCCTTCCCCGCGGACGCGCCTGCCTGCGGTCCGTACTCGCCGCTGCCGCCGGGAGACACCTTATCATCCGATCCGCCGGCATTGGACGGAAAACCCGCGCCGGGCGGCGCATAACCGGATCTTCCGGGGTCGTAACCGCCGACGGAGGGAGTACCGCCGTATATACCGGCGTTTCCCTGCACGGGGGGATCGGGCGGCTCGTAACCGGGGGCGCGCGGCGCAAACCCGCCGGAAGGATTGCCGCCGTATCCGCGCGCGGTGCCGGCCTGCTGCGGAGCGCCGCCTCCCGCGTTCGCCTGCGGGATCTGCATCTGCGGCGCCAGAGGCGAACCGCATTCCGGACAAAATCTGATATCGGCGTCTTCCGGAAGGACGCTCCCGCACTTACTGCAATTCAAATCAAGTCACTCCTTCTCTTTCTTAATAAAATTATATGATTTTCACGGCGCTGTGTCAAGAAAAGATATTCGGCTTGCGGAATGGACGATCCTATGGTATACTTTTATATAAACGAAGGAACAAGGGGGGACTGCCATGGCGGACCGGCAAACGGATCTGCACCGGGCTGCGGCGCTGCTGGCGCCGTGGTTCCGTGAAAACGCGCGTGACCTGCCGTGGCGGAAAGACCGCGACCCGTACCGGGTGTGGATCTCGGAGATCATGCTGCAGCAGACCCGCGTGGAGGCGGTGACCGGCTATTACATCCGGTTCCTTGAAGCGCTGCCCACGGTGCGGGATCTGGCGGCGGCGGGCGACGATAAGCTCAACAAGCTCTGGCAGGGGCTGGGGTATTATTCCCGCGCGCGCAATCTGAAAAAAGCCGCGCAGGCGATCGTAAACGAACACGGCGGCCGTTTTCCCGAAACGTATGAAGAACTGCTCTCGCTGCCCGGCATAGGCCCGTATACCGCAGGAGCGATCGCCTCGATCTGCTTTGAACGGCCCTGCCCCGCCGTGGACGGCAACGTGCTGCGCGTATACGCCCGCCTTACCGCATACGGCGAGCCCGTGAACACCGACGAATCGAAACGGTATGTGACCGAAGCGCTGCGCCCGCTGTATCATAAAGGGAACTGCGGCTTGCTGACGCAGAGCCTGATGGAGCTGGGCGCGTGCGTGTGCCTGCCGAACGGCGCGCCGAGATGCGAAGCGTGCCCGCTGAAGGAGCTCTGCGCCGCGTTCCGGTCCGGCACGTGGGAGAGATACCCGGTGAAAACCGAAAAAAAGGCGCGCCGAAAAGAGGAACGCCTCGCCCTGCTGCTGAAGTGCGGCGACCGGTACGCCCTCAGAAAACGCCCCGGGCACGGTCTGCTGGCGGGGCTGTGGGAATTCCCGAACACGGAGCTTGCAGACCCCGAAAACGCCCTCGGCGAAGCGGCGGCGTTCGCGGCGAGCCTCGGGGTAAAACCGGCGGAGCTGCTGCGGCAGACGGAATACACGCACGTTTTCACCCACGTGGAGTGGCACGTGCGGGCGTTTGCCTTCGCCTGCGAAGCCATGCCGGAAAGCCTCACATGGGCCACCGCGAAGGAACTGGAAGCGGTGTACGCCGTCCCCTCGGCCTTCCGCCCGGTGGCGGAGACGGCAGGCATACAGGAATGACAAATTGGAATTTGTCGGGCGGTGCACGCCAATGAAAAATTAAAAAATAACAATTAACAATTGATGAGGGCTCCGCCCTTACCCGATTATACTCATCGGATAAGCAGATTTCTCCTTTTTCCGTAAAACCTTTTCTATATAATCAAAACGCGTAAGCGTTTTCCGAAATTGTTAATTGTTAATCGTTAATTGTTAATCGGTCAGAGCGATAAACTGTAATTTACAAAACAAGCGCCGGGCTCCCGGCGCTTGT
>JAFRSZ010000072.1 GCA_017439205.1 Clostridia bacterium | reverse complement strand
GGCAGAACGTAAAATGAATAACGCGAAAGCATATGAACGGCGCTTCTGATCACAGTGCAGGAAAGACTGGAGATGCTGAGCAGAGCGGTTTCAGCGACCGGGATAAAGGAGAAGCTCAGGGCGAGAAACGACGTGATCATCACACATTCCACCGGAAGGGAGCAAAGCAGAGATGAGATCGGCGACAAAAGCGATATGCTGCCGAAAAAGAAACCGGAGATCGGCGCCGTGACCAGCATGACAGAAAGAGAAAGCACGATCACATTGACCGCCTGCTTCGGTTTCAGTCGCAATTTGTTCTTATGATCCGCGGCGCTTGTTTTCAGTGAAAACACCGGGTACAGCGTAATGATCGCAAACGTGGCGAAAAAGGAAAGCAGAAACGACACGTTGCCCGCGAGATAAATATTGAATGTGAGCAGGATCACGGCGGAAAGACACAGAGAGTTCAGCGGATCAGACTGCCTGCGTATCAGCTTGCCGACGCATACCGTGATCAGCATGATGCCCGCGCGCAGCACAGACGGAGAAAAGCCCGTGAGCGTCATATAAAACAGAACGAACAGCACCGTTGCGATATACGGCGCTTTCTTCAGGCGGGAAATGCGCTTCAGGATCAGAAAAATCACGCCGGACCAGATCGAGAGGTGCATTCCCGATACCGCAAACAGGTGCGAAGCGCCGCTGATATGCAGATCCGTTCTGAAGTCTGTGTCAAGGTAATCACGATCTCCTGTGAGCAGCGCCGCGGCAATGCCGCCGTTTTCATCGCCCATACTGCTAACAAGATACCCGGTGATCCCGCTGCGTATCCTGCGTATCTTCATGAGCAGGCCGCCGTCTTTTTTGCCTGTGCAGTATGCTTCGCGTGAATACGCGCGCAGCCAGGTCCCGCCGGAAAGCGTATGGTAATAGAATTCTCCCCGCTTTGCCGAGGCGAAAATTTCCGCAGTTTCCGCACGCACTTCATCGCCTGCGGAAGCCGGATCGTAGTTTTTGCAGTAGAGATAAAGCTTCAGGTCGGTTTTTTCGCCGTTGATCACGCAGTTATCAAGATGAAGCAGCGTGGAATTCTCTTTCTCCTGCGGCGGTTCGAGCAGTGTGCCGCTTACGCATACCGTTTTTCCGACCAATTCAAGAGAAGGGTTTACCACGCTGTATTCGCAGCGGTAAAACAGCAGCGCGGAAAAGACCAGCGCAGCGGTCAGCAGTAATGTGAAATGACATGCGCGGTACCATTTTGCGATACATAAAACGGCGTTGGCAAACATCAGCAGCGCCGCCGCGATACATGCGACCTGCAGATCGGTGAACATAAAGAGCAGCGTAAAGAATATCATACCGAGGCCGACGGTACAGATCGGCCTTTTTGATAAAAAGCTGTTTTCTTTACGTTCCATGGCTTACCAAAAAAACCGCCGTCGGGCTTTTTCCGGCGGCGGAGCGTGTCATAATACGGATCAGATGGATCTGACGCTTGCGATCAGTCTGCCGATGCGTTCAAAGAGTTCCGTAAGCTTTTCTGAAAAGGCGGTGAGCCAATCCATAAACTTAACGTACCACGGTCTGTCGGCGGCAGCCTGTTCTGCGGTATAGGGCGAAACCGTGTCAGATTCGCGGTCGTACTGCATAAACTGCGGATATTCATCGTACGTATCCACGGTCGCCTGGAAATCGGTATACAGAAGAACGTCCATCATATCGCGCAGCGGAGAGTTGACGGAATGCGGGAAATCCTTGAAGAACCAGGTCTGTTCCGGGAACAGGCAGGTGTTTGCGTTCACCATTCTGTCGGGCGAAACGTGCTTCATATCGGCGCCCGCAAGCTCTTCATCCGTTAAGGTCTTGCCGAACTCCGCGGCGGTCGCGCCGAAGGAGGAATACTTGGTGTCGATCACACTGTCGGAAAGCGAGGTGTAGGAGGGGATCAGGAACAGCGAAGAGTAGCCGTATCTTGAGAATACGTACATAAACGCGTCTTCGTTGAGCTGTAACAGCGTTTCGGTTTTGTGCGCGCGAACAACGGTATCGTAGTTGTCAAGCTTCTCGATCAGCCCGGAATGGTCGATATCGCTGTCTTTATAAATGGTGTTGAATACGTAATCTCTGGCGTCATCCAGATACTCGTCGGGGCACATCGCCCAGATGGACGGCATATGGCCGAAGAGCGGCACCACAACGTTCGGCAGAAGCTTCGGAGAGAGCTTTTCAAGCGCCACGTTGCCGAAATCGCAAATGAAATCGAGCAGGCCGAGGTCGTTGGAGACCTTCATGATGCCGTTGAGCAGCTTCTCGTATTCCATGCCTTCAAACAGGCTCTGCAGGTAGTATTCCACAGCGTCCGCGGTGAGCGTCATCTTACCGGAAAGCAACTCGCCGGTGTAGGTTTCGCCGTAGATGGCCGTGGTGTTGTAAACGACGCTCCTGATCTTGGAGTCGCCGTAAACGGAGATATACGCCGTGGTGACCACGCCGCCCTGGCTGTGACAGGTGAGCGTTACCTGGTCCGATCCGGAGCACCTGAGAACGTAGTTGATGAAATCGTTCAGCTCTTCCGCGCACTGCATCGGATCGGAACGCCAGTCGTAATTGAAGTCGAGCTTGGAGTTCTTCTTGATCGAATTTGCGGGAGGATAGGTGAAGTCAACGCCGGAGTTGCCGGGAGCGGAGCCGTCCGGGTTCATAACGCACCCGTCGAAGAAATCAAGCACAAGGGGCGTGATCTCTTCGGCCATACCGTCCCAATCCGACATGAAAAAGTATTTCGCCATGATCGGAAGCGCGGTTTTGATAAGATCGGTGATCTCTTCGGTGGACCAATCCCATACGTAACCCTTGGAGGGATCGTCTTTATCGTAAAGTATCCTTGACGCCATAAAGCCGTGTACGTAGATCTCGGGGCAGTCTCTGGTTACGGTCTCGGGGGCGGAAACGGCGCCGCCGAACACGGAGAACACGGGTATAAGCAGCAGCACGAGCGCTATGCAAACGGAAAGAACGGATTTTGTTGCTTTCATTACTACACCTTCCTGGTTAATAATTGATTTTATCATAGCACAGGATGTAATAATTGTAAATAAGAATTTAAGAATCATTAAACTTTTTGGCGGTAATTTGTTTAAAAAGATTGAAAAATATCGAAAATGAAGATATAATAGCTTCAATAATTGAATTGTTCGGAGCATCAAATGAAAAGGATCCCATGTATTATATTATCATTCATATTGATTCTGTTGCTTTTTCCCGGGTGCAGGAGGGAAGCGCCCGCGCCGGAAACCACCACGGAAGAACCCACCACCATTCTGAGAGACCATAACGGCGATCCGATACCCGTGTACGATGACGTGAACCCTGCGTCTCTCGATCCCGCGCTGTTTGTGCCCGACGAAAACGGAAGAATGACCTATGACGATCCCGATATAAAGATGTATACCGGCATCGACGTATCTATATTTCAGGGGGATATCGATTGGGAAAAGGTGAAGGCGGACGGCGTTGATTTCGTGATGCTGCGCGCCGGGTGCCGCGGATACGGTCCGAGCGGCGCGATCTATGAGGATGAAAACTTCGTTAAAAACTGTGAAGCCGCAAACGAAGCCGGTTTAAAAGTAGGCGCGTATTTCTTTTCGCAGGCCATTACGGTTGAAGAAGCCGAAGAAGAGGCAGCGTTTATGATCGAGATATTGAAAGATCGGAATATCTCGTTCCCGGTTGCGTTCGACTGGGAGTCGATCTATTACGATACCGCGCGCACCGACGGGCTCGATAACGAAACCATCACCCGATGCGCCCTCGCTTTCTGCAATAAGATCGCCGAGGCGGGTTATATACCGATCATATATTTCAGTCTGAACATCGGCTATTTCAGCTATGATCTTTCGGAACTGAAGGATTATCATTTCTGGCTGGCGGAATACGGCGAAGCGCCTTCGTTTATCTATGATTACCGCATCTGGCAGTATACCGAAAAAGGCACGGTGGACGGCATCGCGGGCGAAGTGGATCTCAATATCTCGGTTACCGATTTTTCATGATTCAGAAAGGGGATCATTTTTATGAAAAGAGCTTTAAACGATTATTACGAGGGCATTTATTCTTTGATGCTCACGCCTTATTTTGACGATAAGAGCGTAGACTACAAAACATACGAGGAATACGCCGATTGGCAGGTGAGCCAGGGCGTTGAACATCTTTTCGCCGTGTGCGGCAGCTCCGAAATGGCGGAGCTCACGCTCGAAGAGCGGCTGAAGCTTGCTTCTCTTACTGTGAAGCACAAGGGCGATACCACAGTGGTTGCCACCGCAAACATGGAAAAAGACCTTGACGCGCAGATAGAAGAAGTAAAGAGAATGAGCGCGACCGGCGTGGACGGGATCGTTTTTACCACGAAGGGCATGGGCGACAGGGAAGACGAGCTTGTGGAGTATATTGGTAAACTGAAATCCAATACGCATCTGCCGGTGTTCATGTATGAGTTTCCGGGCGCGCGTCCGCATCTGATTTCCGGCCATACGTACAGCCGCCTTGTAAAGGAATGCGGTATCCTCGGCATCAAGGACACCACCAGCACCATTGAGGGCATTACCGATAAGCTGGAACAAAAGGGCGATTCATGCGTGATCCAGGCAAATATGCCGTTCCTTTTCGAGGCGTTCAAACGCGGCTCCCGCGGCGTTATGGCCACGCCTACCTCGTGCGGCGGCGCTTTTTTCCAAAGGTTCTACGAAGCGTTCCTGCGCGGGGATATGAAGCTTGCCGAGCAGCGTTACGACGAGATCATTCTGCTCGATAACGCCATCGACAGCGGCTTTAACAATTCGGCGAAATATCTTGTGCAGCTGCAGGGGATAAAGGGGATGAAGCCCATCAACCGCGGCCCGAACACGCTTTCTCCCGGCAGACTGCAGAGCCTCAGGTCTTTCCATCACTGGTGCGTTGAAAACGGCCTGATGAAATAATTTTTGCCGAAATTCAAAATACTACTTGAATTCTCCTGAAAACTGTGATAATATATCACCGTTGCGGAAGTAGTTCAATGGCAGAGCGTCAGCTTCCCAAGCTGAATGTTGCGGGTTCGAATCCCGTCATCCGCTCCAAATGTCTTTTTATCAATATTTACCCTTTTTATAAATAAAATTTTCAT
>JAFRSZ010000010.1 GCA_017439205.1 Clostridia bacterium | reverse complement strand
CACGCCGGGAACAGCGTAACGATCAACGGCGGCGTGATCAATATTACGAAGAGCTATGAGGGCATCGAGGGGCAGGAAGTGAACGTCAACGGCGGCGTGATCACAGTGCGCGCCTCCGACGACGGCATCAACGCGGCCGGCGGAGCGGACCAAAGCGGGTTCGGCGGATTCGGCGGCTTCGGCGGAAACGACCGCTTCAACGGCAGCGCGAACGCCGCCATCAACATCACCGGCGGCACAATTACCGTAAACGCGGACGGCGACGGAGTGGATTCCAACGGGACGCTGAACGTATCGGGCGGCACGCTGCTGATCTCCGGACCCACCAACGGCGGCAACGGCGCGCTCGATTACGAAACGTCAGGCACGATCACCGGCGGCACCGTGGTGGCGGCGGGCTCCGCCGGCATGGCGGAAAACTTCGGTTCCGATTCAACGCAGTGCAGCATGCTGGTGTCGCTTTCCGGCAGCGGCGGCGATACCGTAACGGTGACCGACGCTTCCGGAAACGTACTGGTAAGCTTTACACCCGAAAAGGCGTACCAGACCGTGGCGGTGAGCTGCCCCGCGTTCGTGCTGGGCGGGACCTACACCGTTTCGGGAGGCAACGGCAGCAAGAGCGTGACCTTTGATTCCGTGATCTACGGCAGCGGCATGGGCGGCCCCGGCGGACCCGGAGGTCCCGGGAGGCCGGGCGGTCCCGGCGGCTTCGGCGGCGGTCCCGGAAGATAAAGGATTGCAAACAAGCAGGAATCCGGGCTTACGAAAAAAACCACCCGCAGACCAGCGGGTGGTTGGTTTATATCTCAGGAGCCCGGGGGACTTTCTCTTGTCATCCTGCCAGGAAACCGCTGTAATCGACCACCTTTACGGCTTTTTCTCCGAAATAGGTGCCGCATTCAAACAGCCAGCCCGCGTCCGTGGGCACCGTATTGTAATTCGCGGCAGTGATACTGCCGAGCCCCACGGAACCGAACAGCGATTTATTGGCGGAGATCGCCGAGGCGACGTCCGTAACGGCGGCATTGTTGAATCTTGTGCCGTTCAGCTTGCTGCTGTACAGGTCGATCATCTGCGTACAGGTATCGTTGGCGTTGATGCGGAACACCTGCAGCCGGTAGGCGTCTTCGGCTTTGCTCACGGTGCTGCCGATCCGCGCCAGATCGCAGATATAATACTGCCCGTTGTGCAGGGTCAGATATACCTGATCGTATCTGTCCAGACTGTTGATGATACCGCCGTTGATCGGGACCGTCAGCGTTTTCTGCGCCTGCTGGTTCTTCACGCGGTACATTTCAACCTGCGTGGAATAATAGGTGGATTCCACGGCGAGGCGAACGACCAGCAATTCAGGGATCGAATCGCCGTCGAGATCGTCTATGAACGCGCTCAGGATACCGGGGATGTTGTTGGGAACGGAAGAAGCGACCTGCGTTTCATACTGGATGCCGAGCGACGCAAAGCTCTTTTTGAACTGATTGCTGCGGCTGTACGACTGCGCCAACCCGTTCAGGAAAAGTTCAAGATAATCAATGTACTGCGACTGTACGGCGTCCGGCGCATAGGGAAGCAGATGGAGCCCCACGGATACGCGCAGCAGGAGCCTTGCATCCGCGGCGGTGATCACGCCGTCCCGGTCCGCGTCCGCGGCGACGAATTTCGCCGACCCCGCGGGATAGTCTTCAAGCCCCACGGATGCGCGCAGCGCCAGACGGGCGTCCGAAGCGGTGATGCGTCCGTCGGCGTCAACGTCCCCGAGGCGGGCGGCATACACGCCGACGCCGCTCAGGAGGAACAGCGCCGCAGCCAACAGCAGTGCAACCGTTTTTTTACGCATAGTCATACACTTTCACCTTTTTTCCGTTGATAGAAAGCAGAATTCTTATATATAAATATTATAATGCTTCGCACGGGTTTTGTCAATGCGTCCGATCCCGGAAAAAAATGATGATGCATATATAAAAAAAGAGCAGACGGCGCGGGGCCGTCTGCTGCGTTACGGATCAAAGCGGGAGATTACATGTTGATGCCGAACAGGGCAAGGAACTGAGCGAAGAACTTTCTGATCATCTCGAAGATGCTCTTAACCTGCTCGAAGATGCCGCCAACCTTCTCAACGGTGGCGTTCTCGATCACGCCCATGACGAAAACAGTGTAATCGCTTTCTACCGAGGGAATGTTGTAGTAGCCGTTGGAATCGGGCTGCGCGGGCTCCAGATCCTGCAGGATGGTAGAGGTATCCATGTTGGTCCAGCCGTAGCCGCTCACGATGTAAACCTGATAGGGGGATTTGTCGTACGCGGGATCGATATCCACACGGAAGGAGAAGGGCTTGCCGTATTTGAGATATACGGTCTGGTCGGTAGCGCCCAGCTCGCCTTCACGGCCTACCACCTGATAACCCTCTTTGTTGGGGAGGTCGATGCGGTAGGTGTTCAGGAAATCGTCGTCGTTGGTCCAGGTGGAATAGCTGATCGTGCCGGAGGTGCCGAGAAGCGTGTGATGGTTGCCCTGGGTGTAGGGGATCTCCACGTTGTTCAGGCGGACCTTCATCAGGGCGTCGTCGAACTTGTCGCGGTCGGCAACGGGCTCAATGATGTGCGCGATGATGTACAGATACTGGTTCAGGGGCGCATAGATGCTTTCGCCGTCATCCGAAACGTGGGTATAGCTGATGGTGCCGCCGGTGATATCGTCGTACGCGCTGCCGGAATAGGAAAACGCGTAGGATACGGTGATATCGCCCTGCAGGTTGCAGTCGTAAAGGCTCGGGAAAGTGATCTTCGCCATAGCGGTACCTTTGTTGTCGATCTTGTCGGCATTCGAGATAGCGCCGTCAACATACAGCTCGCCGGTGGGATAAACGGTTACGCCGCCGTCTTTATCGATCATAAGAGAACCGCCCTCGGCAACCGTGAGCTTGGAGTTCTCGCCGACGTACAGCCGCGTGCCGGCGGGCACCACATAGGTGACTCCGCTCGGGATCACATACTCTTTGTTGGATTCCAGCGAATAGATCGGGGAAGCCGGATCAAGCGCGATGGGGTCCGTAGCGGCAAACGCGATAAACGGCACGAATGCGAACATCATGCAAACGGTAAGAAGTACTGCTAAAGTTTTTTTCATTGTTTTTTTGCCTCCTTTTGCAAGCAAAATACTTTTACACACAATAAGTATATAATAGACACGCCGAAAAGTCAACGTACATTTTTGTGTTTTTTGTTAAATTTTTATGGAAACCATTACAAAAACACGGTCAGTTTCCGCGCAGCGTGACCCGTCGGATACAGGTACGGGCAAGGCACATACCGTCCTCCGCGCCGCCGCAGCAGTAAGAAAGCAGCATCTCGTTTTCGCTCAGGAACAGCATTGCGGGATAGCAGTAGCCGTGGTCCGGCAGGTCCTCCAACACCGCGTACCGGGAAAAATCCAGCCCGTTTTCGCTCTGCGCCAGCACCAGCGGCGTGCGCCCGGCGTGGATCCAGCGCTTCTCGCTGTCCAGCCGCCCGTTATAGATCGGTATGGGATTCCATACGGCGTAATATACGCCTGTATAGGGGTTTTGCCGGATCAGCATCGGCGATTCGGGCGCGGTAAAGCGGGAGGGCACGGGACGCGTCCAGTGCGCGCCGCCGTCGGCCGAGAAGCTCTCGAACTGAAAACCGCGGTCCGTGCGGAAATAACCGTAGACGCTCCCGTCCGGCAGCACCGCCGCGCCCGGCTCCTGCAGCCCGGTACGGGAATGCGCGGGCATATACATCGAAACCACGCCGGAAAGCTGCCGCCAGTTTCTCGCTTCGGCGTCCCCCTTGTAAAAACAGCAGTTGCCGAAATAGGAGCCGCTTCTCGTGCCGTCCGCCCTCCGAACGATCTTATGGCGGGCAATCGGCAGCAGCAGCGTGCCGTCCGGCAGCGGACACACGCGGCAGTTGTTCACAACGTAATAAATCCCCTTTTTCTGCGGCACGATCAGCTCGGGCGCGCCGAAGGTGAGATTCGTTTCGTCGGTACAGCGCTTTAAGTACATCTCGCTCTGCGGCCCCTGCTTGCACAGGTAAAACAGGCACAGCTCCCCTCCCGCGAGCCGGTGCAGCGAAACGCTCATGATGTTGAGCGTACTGTGCTCGGCGGCTTCGGCAAGGTAAAACGGAACCGGCTGAAAACTTCTTCCGCCGTCGGAAGAGATCAGCGCGCCCACGTTGCAGGGCGCGTCGTCGTGCCCGCTGACGCCCACGTAGCGGCTGTAGGCAAACAGGATGCGGCCGTCCTTCAGCACGGCGAAATCGCCCTCGCTGTTGCGGGGGTTCCCCTCGCCGGGGGGCAGCATCGCGACGATCTCGGAAGAAAGGATCTCGGGTCTTTCCATTGTTTACGCCTCCTCATGAAGCAGCTTTTCTGCGTTCTTATATAAAATGGTATCTTTTTCTTCATCGGTGAGAGGCAGCGCGCGCACCGCCGAAAGGGCGTCTTTCTGGGACGCCCAGGGGCTGTCGGTGCCGAACAGAACGCGGTCTGCGCCGAAGGCCCGCACCTGCCGCAGAAACGCTGCATCGTCCATCAGCGGCAGCTCGGATTCGTCGTATTTGCCCTCACGTTTCGGCTGGATCCGCCCGAAGGAAAAGGCGGTGTCGATCAGCACGTTGGGGTACGCCGCAAGCGCCTCGGCCTGCGCCCACTGCTTCCAGCCGCCCATGTGCGCCAGCACCAGCGTTACGGGATCCACCTGCCGCAGCGCGTTTTCGATTTTCGGCACGGCGGCGTACTCCGCCCCGGGGAAGCCCACGTCCAGCCCGGCGTGCATCACCACGAACAGGCCGTTCTCCCCTGCCGCCTCCAGAAGGCGCATAAAACGGATATCGTCAAAATCTGTGCGCTGGTATACCGGGTGGACCTTCACGCCCCTGAGTCCCAGCCGGGCGGCGCGCGCAGCCTCTATGGGCAGGTCGGGCGTATCGGGGTGCAGCCCGCCCAAATGGAATACCCTGCCCCGCTTTTCGTTGCAGCGGGCGGAAAAATCGTTGATGTTCGATGTTTTTACCGGGTTCGTTACCACCGGCAGCACCACGCTGCGGTCGATCCCGGCGGCGTCCATGGAGGCAAGCAGCCCCCCGTCGGTCCCGTCGGAAAACAGCGTAAGGGCCGAGGCGTCGCTCATATGCGCCACCGTGGCGGCGGCAATGGCGTCCGGAAAAGTGTGAGTGTGAAAATCGATGATCATGGGTACACGTCCTTTAAGGTTATTGCTTCAAATTTCAGTTTATCGCTTTGTTATCTTCTATATTCTAATTGCCTCACCCGAAAAAATCAAGATGCATATTGACAAACCGGTTTGCGGGTGCTAATATGGTGTTGTGACCGATCGGCAGCAAGGAAATTTCGGTGAGAATCCGATGCAACCGCCATTACCGTAACCGGGCGAAAGGCCCCCAAGTCGGAATGCTTGCGCCGAACGTATGCAGATATCGCTTTCGGGCAAACGGACTGAAAGATCAGTCCCGGGGAAGGTGCAGTTGCAGTCGGGCTCTTGAAGGGGCTTTTTTGCAATATCGCCGCGCCGTGCCGAAAGGTACGGCGCTTTTTATCGAAACGGAAAGGTTTTATGTTTATGAAACGGATCATCTGCGTTTTATCCGCCCTTCTGCTTCTCGCGCTTCTCATCCCCCTCTCCGCAAACGCGGCGGACACGGCGACGGTGAGCGTGGAGGCGACCGTTGTGGGAGCGGGATATCTCGTGCCGCCCACGAGTGTGGAGGCGGGCGCGCGCGCCAGCGACGCGCTCCTGCGGCTGCTGGCGGAAAACGGCTACACCGCGTTTTACGGCGGCGCGCCGGAAAGCGCGTTTTACCTCGCTTACGTTGCGGACGGCGACAAGACCGGCAGCTATAACGGCTACCGCTGCGCCTCTGCCCTTTACCCGGTGACGCAACCGAAAAAGTTGACGTTCCGTTCCGATATATCCTCGCCGCTGAAAGCGTACCTTTCTTCCCACGCCGGGTATTTCGACGAAACCGATTACGAAACGAATTCAAGAGGCTATCTCGGCGAATTCGTTTACACCGACCTCTCCGGCTGGATGTACAGCCTGAACGGCGTGTTCGCGCAGAAAGACCTGGCGAGCGTAACGCTGCGCGCCGGCGATACGCTGCGGCTGCAGTTCACGACCTGCCTCGGGGCGGATATCGGCGGCGCCGAACCCGCGATCCAGCAGGCGTACGATGAAGCCATGCGGCAGACTCAGACCACAGCCGCTCCCCCGGCGACCACGGCGCTCCCCCCTGCAACCACCCGCGAGCCCGAAACGACCGCCGCGCCCCCGGCGACCGCCGCGCATACGACCGCCGCTTCCCCGACGACCGTGCCGCAGACAACGACGCAGCCCGCCCAGACGGGCGCTGTAACCTCAACCGACGCCGCAGCTCAACCGAGCGCAACAACGGCGACGGCAGCCCAGACATCCTCCGCGTTCACAACGGAACCGACCGCGCCCGCGGCAGGCGAAACGCAGAGCGCCACCGCGGAACCCCCGGCGACCGTTGACGCTTCCCGATACGAAACGGGCGTTTCCGCCGAGCCGGAAACCGCCGGCAATAAACGTAACATGATCCCGATAATCTCAGCCGCGGCGGCGGTACCGGTAGCAGCCGCAGTTGTCATTATAGCAATGAAACTCAAAAAGAAAAAGGAGACGATCTCATGAAAAAACTGATCGGAATTGTTCTCGCAGCGCTTCTGCTGCTTTCCTGCATGCCTCTTGCGGCGCTTGCCGCCGACCCCGCCGGCTACGTTACCATAAGCATCACCGATAACGGCGACAGAGACTATCTTATGGCAATGGGCGACCTTGACGAAGATGAGATTGAATACGCCGAGCCCTTCGGCGTGATCGTGCCCGCAACGCAGGTTCCCTACTACGCGGGTGAAACCGTTGCCGAGGCGCTTGTACGTCTGTTTGAAATGAACGGCATCACCTACAACGCGTGGGGCGCCCCTGCCGAAAGCACCTTCTACCTGACCGGCATTACCTTTACCAAAGACGGCGTTACCGTTGAGAACTTCGGCGAAGGTTCCATCACCCCGGACGATGAATATATGTATTATTTCAGCGGCTGGATGGTAAAGCTCAACAACTGGTTCACCTCTTCCGGCATCGGCAATTATGCCGCTGATGACGGCGACGTGATCGAAATGCTTTACACCTGCGGCATGGGCGCGGATATCGGCAACGACTGGAGCACGGCCTGCGCCGACATCACCGGCATCAACGTGGATGCTTCTTACGGCACGGTCTCGCCCGCTTTCAGCGCCGACGTGAAGGAATACACCCTTACCGTGGGCAGCGACGTGGACAGCGTGAAGCTGAGCGTTGACAACGTATACTACGGCGCGGAGGTTACCTATTCCGTGGGTGATGCAACCTACAAATACATGCGCGCCATCCCCGTGACGAACGGCACCGTGATCACGGTGAACAGCAAGTACTATACCACGGATTCCAACACCGGCGAGAAGACGCTTCAGGATGAGGATCAGATCAAGATCACCGTGGTAAAGCCCGAACCCGAAAAGCCCGCCGAGCCCGAATCTCCCGTAGAAAACGCGAAGGATCTGCTCGAAATGCTGAAGGACGGCTTCACGAGCTTTATCAGCTTCTTTAAGAACCTCTTCGCCCGCATTGCCGACTTCTTCGCCGGCCTTGTCAACAGATGAACGCCCGTAGCTTTCATATAAAGATCCGAAAAGCAGGCTGCGTCTTTTTAGGCGCAGTTCTGCTTCTTTTTGCGTTCCTGCCCGCGGCGGGGGCGCAGGCCGGCGCGCCGGATCTGGACGCGCTGATCGTTTCCGCCTTTGAGGCCCGTACTGCGCACACCGTGAGCGGCGACCGGCTGCTCGGCGATCCGACCTACCTCGAGACCAACGCCGGGACCGGCACCGGGGACTGGATCGCCTTCGCCATGGCGCGTTACGGCTTTACCGAAGCCGGAAAACAGCCCGTCTTCAATTACGACGAAGACTATGCCGCGTATATCGCCGCGGTGCAGCGCAAGCTTGACGCCTATTACGAAGAGACCGGCATCAGAGCCGGAACCAAGCTGACGGAGTATTTCCGCCCCGCCATCGCGCTTTCCGCCATGGGAGCGGACGAATCCTTTTATATCACGGCGGCAACGGTATATAACGGCACCGATCTGAAGCGCATCGCGCTGATGAGTCTCGATTTCGGTCTGATCGCGTACTGGATGCGCGATATCGAAATTGCAGACGAACCCGTGCGCAGGGCCTCGGACCTGATGCACCGCATTCTGGAACTGCAGCTGCCGGACGGCGGCTGGAGCATCAGCTCGCTGATGGGCGGCGCCTCCGACGTGGACGTGACCGCCATGACGCTCACCGCGCTCGCCCCCTATTACCGGGCGGGGAACGCGAACGTGACCGCGGCGGCGGAAAAGGCGCTCGCCTTTCTTTCCGGAAAGCAGCGGAACACCGGCGATTTCGCCACCTACGGCATCTTCAACGCCGAAAGCACCGCGCAGGTGCTCACCGCTCTTACAAGCATGGGGATCGACCCGCTTGCCGACGCCCGCTTCATCAAAAACGGGAATACCGCGCTGGACGGCCTTCTGACGTACCGGCTGGCGGACGGCAGCTTTACCCATTCGTACACCGCGGACCCGGAAAACGGCGCTGCCGCGGCGGGCGGCTACAACTACCTTGCCACGGATCAGGCCGCTTACGCGCTGGTCTCGCTCTGGCGGCAGCAGAAGGGGCTCAACACGCTCTACGACCTGCGGCCGGATACGAAACAGACCGCCGAAACGCTGTTTCAAAAGATCAAAGCAACGATCGAGGCGCTGCTGCGGCGCATCGTTTCCATACTGACGCTGCGGGCGGATGCGGCAGAAAACACACCCGCCGAAACGCTGCGGCAGACCGCGGAGGATATTGTAACCTACAAAAAGACCTCTCTCGGCAAAACGGCGGAGGAGCCGCTGTTTTCGGGCGATTTTCTGAACGGCGCGGGCAGCACCGCCGGGGACTGGTATCCCTTCGGCATGGCGGCGCTGGAGCTGGACGACGACTACGCCGCCTATCTTGCCGCCCTGCGGGAAAACGTGCGGCAGCGGTACGCTTCCCCCGAAAAACTCATCTCCAACAAGGCCACCGAATGGCACCGCGCTGCGCTTGCCGCTCTTGCCTGCGGCGCGGACCCCACGCGCTTTACCGTTGACGAAGCCGGGAACGCCGTGGATCTGATCGGCGACGGCATTTTTTACCGGGAGAACATCGGCAGGCAGGGCGTAAACGGCTTTATCTGGGCGCTGATCGCGCTGCACACACGGGAGTATCCCGCGCCGGCAAACGCGGTGAACACCGAAGAGAGCCTGATCGCGGATCTGCTCTCCCGCGCGCTGCCGGACGGCGGCTGGAACATGCGCGGAACAGCGCCGGATACCGATATCACCGCCATGGCGCTGATCGCCCTCGCACCGGTGCGTGATGAAAACGAACAGGTAAACGCCGCCGTGGAAAAGGCGCTGGCCGCGCTCTCCGCCGCGCAGACCCCCTTGGGCGGTTTTACCGAAGAAAACATAGAAAACTGCGAGAGCAGCGCCGTGGTGCTCACCGCCCTGTGCTGCCTCGGGATCGACCCGGAAACGGACGACCGCTTTATCAAAAACGGGCACACCGTATTGGACGCTCTGCTCGGCTACCGGCTGGCGGACGGCAGCTTCACCCATGCCTTTGAAGCCGATCCCGACGATCCGGACGCCGTGCCGAACAAGCCCAACGACATGAGCTGCCAGCAGGCGCTCTACGCGCTGGCTTCCCTGTGGCGCTTCAGGACCGGCAAAAGCACCGCGTTCGATTTTTCCGCGGCCGCTCTCTCGGACGAAGGGTGGGATACGCTTCCCACGGAGCCCGGCGCCGCACGGCAGGCCGCAGATGAAGCGACCGGACGGCTGAAGGCCTTTTTCGCCGATGAAGCCAACCGGAAAACGGCGGTTTCCGCCGCGCTTGCGGCATTTGTTCTGATCGCCGCCACGATTCTCATTTACCGCGGGAAAAAGAGAAAGCAGGCTAAAAACGCGCTGTGAAGCATCGGGGAAACATCCCCGGTTTTTTTTATTGTCCATGCAGGCGCGCCGCTCAAAAGCGAATCAAACGAGGTTTTTTGTTTTGCGGTATTGACAACCCGCGTTTTCTGTGTTAGAATATTAAAAATCTTTAAGGCGGTACAGAGTGACCGGCAAGATGGCATATAAACATTTGCGCACCCAAAGGGCGTTTTGTGCCTTGCCGACACGCTGCCGGCAAGGCCTGTTTTTATGAAAGGAGCGGTGAAAACATGAACGAAAAGATCCGTATCCTGAAATGTTTTGACCCCGCGTTTACGGTCACGGAAGAGGCGGTCGCCCCTTTTCTTCCGCTTTTTTCCGCCGTTT
>JAFRSZ010000071.1 GCA_017439205.1 Clostridia bacterium | reverse complement strand
GCTCACGCTTATCGCCAACGAGGTCGTAAAACAGATACGGTATCATACGGATCACGTCCGGCAGAATGGAGATACCGATAAAGAGGAAGAACACCTTCTGATAAACGACCTTGCTGCCCTGCGACCAGGGCTTCATCGTGATCGTTGTATCGTAACCGGACCATTTAAAGAGCTTGATCGTGAACCATGCGTTGATCGGCGCGGTGATCTTGGTGATCAGGCCGGTGAGAAGGCCGATGGTTCCGTCGGGACGCTCGCCTGTTACATACTCCGTATAGTCGTTGATCTCTCTGCCGAGCTCAGCCTCGAATACCTTTGCGGGGCCGTCGTTTACGCCGTTCAGACCGTAACATACAGCATACAGCGCCACGATCGCCCACTTTTTATCAACAACGCCCCAACCTACGATCGCCATAATCACGCACGTGAGCAGATCCCACAGCCGTAAAAAGATTACGCCGTTACGGTTGTTATTTTTGAAAAGCTTGCGGAATTTCGGAATAAAGCTGACGCTGAGATAGGTAAAGACATTATACGGCGTATACGCAACAAACGAGGGAATGGAACCGCCGAAGATCTCCTGCTGCGTCACAACGTCCCATTTGTAACCGCCGTTGCTCCACCAGCTTACGCTGAAGCTTGCAATGAAGTTGCGCAGAGCGTATTTGTTTTTAAGAACATAGAAGATCGTTTTGGAAACCGGCGCGGGCTTCGGCTGAAGCAGGATCCGCTCTTTGCACTTGAGGCCCATCGCCACGTTTCCGGCGACGCCGCATGTGCAGGTAACGACGGCAAAAATCGCGTACAGAAGCGGCATCGGAACGTTGATGTATCCCTTGTTGTTCAGTTCCATAAAGGGAATGAAAAGAAGGAAAACGAGCTGCGAACCCGTATAGCCCGCATACTGCTGCACTAGGCCGACCTTGATTCTGTCGTTCGGGTTGGCGGTTTGCAGCGAGAGCATATTGCCTCTCGGTATCGAATAGATCGTTGAGAACGTCTCCTGCAGGAACAGCATCACGAATACGAATATGATCTTTTTCGGATCGTTTGTAGACGTATTGCCGAAAACGGTCGCGCCCGCGTACATGATGAGGACGCTCGCATAATAGGGTATTGCCGTAGCGACCACGTAGGGACGCGCCTTGCCCCAGCGGGTTCGCGTTTTATCATAGGCGATGCCCATCAGCGGGTTGTTCAGAACGTCGTAAATGCCGATCAACGTCAGGATCAGCGTAACATAGGTCATGTCGATCCTGAGCACGTTCACGAAGTAGATGGTGCGGTACTGTTCCAGCGCCGTAAGCATACACGTGGCAAATTCGGCAACGCCGGGAAACAGGATCTCTTTTACGGATAACACGGGCGTATGGAACATACGCACGGCGATATTACTGTATTGGTTCAGCCGCGCCTGATCGAGGTTTTCGGCGGAATTCTTTTCCGCTGAAAAAATACCCTCCGCTATTTTTACGTGATGCGCTTCATTCTGATTTTCACTCATTGACTGTCACCTCACAGGATCCTCTGAAATAAAGATCGTCCGAAAGCGCGTAAACACGAACCGTACCGGGTTTAACAGCGGTAACCGTACCGTTTTCATCCACGGTTGCGATGCTCTCATCTTCAGAATACCATTTCACCGTCTGGATCGTCGCTTTTTTCGGAGAGAAATTCACAGAGAACGTATATGTATCTCCCTCATTGAGACTAAGCT
Organism: Clostridia bacterium; assembly: GCA_017439205.1. Lineage (GTDB taxonomy): Bacteria > Bacillota > Clostridia > Oscillospirales > Acutalibacteraceae > RUG806. Next base: position 2,323 of record JAFRSZ010000071.1, on the reverse strand, counting down.
TTCTTTTGTTGAGTGAAATGGATTCCACATCGAATTTCACGTTCACGGTGCAGGAATCGGAATAAACCTTGTTGTTGAACATGTACGTTGCGGTAATAACGGCGGAACCGGTTTTTTTGCCGGCGGTAAAATAACCGTCTTCATCAACCGTAACGAGCTCGGGATCGGAGCTCTCCCACGAAACGCCTTCCTGTGAGGCTTCCGGGAACACAAGGGTAGCAAGCAGATTATCCTTGCCCTTCGGCTCAACGTCTTTCGAATGCGCGGAAAGGGTGATCGAAGGCCAGGTGAATCTGTAGCTCTCATTCTCCGAAACGTTCACTTTCAGCGACAGGTCTCCCAGAACGGCGCAATCGCCCGTAAAGACGCCGTCGGCGGAAATGTTCATATCCTTCGTGTAAACAAGGCTCTTCAGTTCATCCGTAAGGCGGTTGATGCACATCGTGACCGTCAGCCCGGTGTAATCCACTCCGATCTTTTTGATATCGGCGATCCCGCTGATCTGATCTCCTACAAGCGCTTTCAATTCAGCGTCTGTGTGTTCCGGGAAATTCTGTTTGCGGATATTGTCATCTGTTTTCAGCTTGTAAGTGATCGTATATTCGTCCTTATACTGCATAAGGTACGCCTGCTCGCTGCCGCATTCTTCACAGGAATCCTTTGGCTCGTTCGAGGTAACGCCGCAGGAAGCGCATCTATAATAGATATAATCCACATTGAACTCTTCAACGTCGGCTGCCGTAAAAGCAGGCTTGCGCAGAAGGACGCTGAAATCTTCGTTGAAATCTGCAGAATGGGTTTCGAATGAAGCGTTCAGATAGTCGTTCAGATCGTCGCGGATAAACTTCAGCGAACTCTTTACCGTATCGTCGCCGTTGATTTCAAGAGTATCGCTATTTATATTAAACGAAGCGCCGGAGGCAAACTGCGGTTTTTCGGATACGGCTGTGGCTACAGCATCGTTCAGATATTTCACCGCTTCTTCCGCTGATTTCGGTTCAGGCGTTTTGGGTTCCGTGAGGATCGCGGGCGGATAGTTGCCTTCCATTCTCAGAACGCTTGAAAGGCCATATACAAAGCCAACGATAAAAAACACGATCAGAATGACGATAACGCCGGCATAAACCAATTTAGAGCGTTTGTTTTTCTTATCAGTTTCCATTTTCCGCATCCTCCTTTTCATGCTTTTTCTTGAACGCAGCTTCTTCTTTTGCGATCTCTTCGTCGATTTTTCTGGTCTCCTCGGTTTCTACAATGGGCTGAGGCAAAGAATCGATATCGATTTCACCGGCTTTAACTTTTTTATAGATCTCTGCGCGCTCTACCATACCTTCGTCGTATTCAACAGGGATCCCTTTCTTTACAAGAAGCAGATTCACAACGAATACGGCAGCGAACATCAGGATACACACGATCAGGCCGAATCCGTTTTTGCCCTCAAGAAATACGCTGTTTTTTGCAGCGGAAACAAATGAACCGATCAAAAAAATGGCGACGGCGCTTGCTGCGATACCGCAAACCGATAACACAACATTGATCTTCTGCATATTCTTGATGCTGATGAAGCCAAGCACGGAAATGAAAAAGATCAGCAATCCGAAAACGGCGACCACGGCAAATCCGAACAACGCGTTGCGAAGCGCTGTAAATACGGCTCCGTCCACCGGAGCTCCGACCATGCTCATGATATAATTCAGGCCGTTGCCGGAAAACAGCCCGTAAAGGCCGAGCGCGCTGAAAGTGGAGCTTTCGCTGCTGAACGGCAATGAGATCGTAAAATTGCCGGCCGGAATCAGCATTGCCAATATCGGCAGAAGCATTACGGCCAAACGCGCAATGGTAAGCTTTGACCCCACAAAAGAAGCCTTCAGCTTTTTTACCTTCACATGCATATTTGCCTGTGAAAGCTCCGCTTCTTTTGCTTCCTTATAGAAGTTTTTCTCGAAATCAACGAACCTCATGTTTACGCCGCAGGTCGGGCAAAACTGACTGATATCCGTTAATTTCAGTTTTTTTCCGCATTTCGGGCAATGAGCCATGGAAATACGCCTCCTCTTATACTAAATGTGATATATCGTTTGCGTAACGCAATTTCGGGATCCTGTCTTCCGACAGTGAAATTCTGAAAACAGAGCAGTTATCGATCTGCCAGCAAAACTGCTCGGGCAAAGACAAACCGAGGCAATACCGCAGAAGATAGCCGATAAAACCGCCGTGTGTGCAGATCATTACGGCGTCGCCGTCTTTGCAGTCGGCCAAGATCCGCTCCATTGAATACGCGGCGCGCTGTTCACAGACGGAAGGATCGTCCGATCGTGTCGGG
>JAFRSZ010000070.1 GCA_017439205.1 Clostridia bacterium | reverse complement strand
TTATACCGGGCTTGCGGACTGTTACCGCCGGTGGGGAATTGCACCCCGCCCCGAAGATTTCAAAAGTATTATAACATTTGGTGTTGATTTGTCAAGATTTATTTTCTATAATATGATATGAAAACAAATTGCGCCGAATACATTCATTAATCTGATTGGAGCTGGTTTCTTCTATGGCAGGGCAGAAAAACACGAAGCTGAAGCTTTTGTATCTGAAAGAGATCTTTGAAAAGCACTCTGATGAACAGCATATCCTCAACGCGGGAGATATCGCCGACCGCCTCCTGCGCGATTACGGCCTGGAATGCGAGCGGAAATCCGTTTATAAGGATATCGAGGTTCTGATGGATTACGGTATGGATATCGTGAAGACCAGAAGTCCGAAAAACGGGTTCTTCCTGGCGTCCGGCAGCTTTGAGCTCGCCGAGATCCGTCTGCTTTCCGATGCGGTGCAGGCGGCGGATTTCATCACCAAAAACAAGACGAAAAAGCTCATCGAGAAGATCGAGGGCTTTACGAGCGTCTATCACGCCGAGGTTTTGAAAAAGCAGGTGTACATCGATAACCGCCCGAAAAGCGGCAACGAATCCATCTATTACGTGATCGACGCCCTTGACAACGCGATCAAGGCGGGCAGAAAGGTCAAGTTCAGTTATTCCCGCCGCAAGATGGACGATAAGTACGCCGCGCGCAAAGAGACGCGCACGTTTACCCTCAGTCCCTACGCGCTGATCTGGTCCAACGACCATTATTACCTTGTCGCCAACAACGAGAAATACGATAACCTGATGAACGTGCGTGTCGACCGTATCTCCGGCGTGAGCATACTGGAGGAGAAGGCGCGGCCTGTGAGCGAGGTGAGCGGCTATAAGCGGTATTTCGACGCCGCCGATTACGCTGCAAAAACCTTCAATATGTTCACCGGAGAAATGCAGATGGTGGAACTTAGGTGCAGCAACGCGATCCTTGAGCCCATTTTCGACCGGTTCGGAGAACGCGTGAACACAAGAAAGTACGATGATTCCCACTTCCTTCTGCGCACCGAAGCCGCGATCAGCGAGGGCCTTGTTTCATGGATCATGCAGTTCGGCACCGATATCGAGGCGATTGCGCCGCAGAATCTGCGGGATATGGTGATCCAGAGAACGGAAAGCATACTGAACGTGTACCGTAAGGAGAACCGCGATGAATAAACTGATTGTAAAAAACGGGCAGTTTTATCTGAACGACCAACCGTATACCGTCGTTTCCGCCGCAATGCACTATTTCCGTGTGCCGCGGCAATACTGGCGCGACCGCCTTTTGAAGATCAAGGCCTGCGGTTTCAATACAGTTGAAACATATACCGCGTGGAACCTGCACGAGCCGCGGGAGGGCGTTTACGATTTCAGCGGGGATCTGGATCTCGGCGCGTATCTCGATCTGATCGGGGAATTGGAGATGTTTGCCATCGTTCGTCCCGGACCGTACATTTGCTCCGAGTGGGATTTCGGCGGCCTGCCGTGGTGGCTGCTCAAGTATCCGCAGATGCAGCTTCGCTGTTCGGATGAACTGTATCTTGAAAAGGTGCAGCGCTATTTTTCACAGCTTATGCCGATCATTTCCACAAGGCAGACGGAATGCGGCGGGCCTGTGTTTATGGTGCAGGTGGAAAACGAATACGGCAGCTACGGCAACGATACCGTTTATCTGCGCCGCCTTGCGGAAATGATATCATCCTTCGGCGTCGCCTGCATCCTGTTTACGTCGGACGGAGCAAACGATACCATGCTCTCGGGCGGTACCGTTACGGAGCTTCCTGCGGCGGTGAATTTCGGCTCCAAACCCTCGGTGAATTTCAAGGCGCTCAGAAAGTTCCGCAAGGGAGATCCGCTGTTCTGCGCCGAATACTGGAACGGCTGGTTCGACCATTGGGGCGAGCGCCACCACACGCGCGACGCTGAGGAAGCCGCTAAAACGCTGGATGAAATCCTTGAATGCGGCGCAAGCGTTTCCGTTTACATGATGCACGGCGGAACGAATTTCGGCTGGATGAACGGCGCGAATCTGTTTGAGGAATATCAGCCCACGGTAAACAGCTACGATGACGATGCGCCGATCAATGAGTACGGTATGCCCACCGATAAATACGATAAAATGAAGGACGTTCTGGCGGCCCGCGGTTTTGTGAACGCAGTGGAGCTTCCGGAAGCGCCGTCACCCTTTGCATACGGCACGCTTGAGTTTACCCGCGTCGCCGATTTTATCGAGAATATCGATCTGTTGGCAGCCCCGCAAAGAAACGTAACGCCGCTGCCGATGGAAGCGCTGGACCAGGGGTATGGCTTCATCTGCTACAAAACGACGGTAAAGGGGCCGAAGGAGAAAGAAACGCTGCATTTTGAAGCGCGCGACCGGGCGTATATTTTTCTGAACGATGAATACATGGGCAGATACTACAGAAACGACAGCCGTCAGAAGCTGCAGATATCGATCCCCCGCGAAGGCGCGACGATCACGATCCTGGTCGAGAATATGGGACGCGTGAATTACGGCCCGGGGCTTGCGGACCGCAAGGGGATCGTCGGCGGCGTAAGGCTCGGTCAGCAATTTCTGTACCATTGGGATCATTATTCGCTGCCGCTCGGCAATGTCGACGAAGCGTTTTTTACGGAAGACCCGAAAATGAAGTTCAAAAAGAAACCGCAGCTGCTGAATTGCACGCTGAACGTTCAGGGCGCCCCGCGGGATACCTTTGTGAAACTGCCCGGATTCAAAAAAGGCGTGATCTTCGTAAACGGGCGCGTGCTCTCCAGATACTGGGAGGTCGGGCCGCAGAGAACTGCGTATCTGCCGGCCGTGTTCCTGAAAGAAGGGGAGAACAGCATTACGGTGCTGGAGCTGGAGGGCTATAAGAAACCGGAGATCGTATTCACGGATACGCCCGATATCGGATAACAAAAAAAAGAACGGATCGCTCCGTTCTTTTTTTCAGTGTTTTTGTGTCAGCTCTCGGCGGACGCGCTGTGTGCATAGAGCTTGTTGACCAGCTTCAGCGCCTGATCGCCTGCGAGTTTGGCAAAGAATGTCGTTTTTGCGGTATCCTTAACGGAATCGGCTACGGTCTCTTCTTCCGCTTTCTGCAGATCGCTTACGATCGAAGAGATGATGGATTCTTTCCACTCCGGCTCGTCGTGTCTGGATACGAAGTACATGATATGCCAACCGTAAGACGTTTCAATGATCTCAACGTCGCCGGGCTGCCTGGCGGGATCGTATACCCAGCTCTCAAACTCTTCTACCATTTGGCCTTTTGTGATATCTTCATACAGGCCGCCGGAGGTCTTGCCGCCTTCTTCAAGGGAAGCGGTATCGTCGCTGTATTTTTCCGCGAGCGCGGCAAAAGCGTCTTCCGTCTTTTCGCCGGCATTGTACTCTTCAAGGATGCTCACTGCTTTGTCGTGCGCTTTGAGCACAACTTCCGCGCTGTATGCACCTCTGCCGGAGATATCGGTTTCATCTTCAGCGTCGGTCTTCTCGTCTTTGCCGTCCGCGGCTGTGGTCGTTTCATCGGCGGGCGCGGTGCTCTCTTCGGCGGACGCTGCCGTGGTGGTTTCGGGCAGATCCGTTACGGCTTCGGAGGTGGTTTCATCGGCAGGCGCTTCGGTGACGGAGGCGTCTTCGGTCGGTTCGGTGGATTCTTCTTCGGAAGTAAGCTCGGCTTCTTCAGCGGCGAGCTCTTCGGCAACGCCTGCAAAAGAAACAAGGATATGGCGTGCGGAAGCAAGCGCGTCTTCATCTCTGTAGGCAGGCTTGGTGATCATCATAACGTAAGCGTAATCGCCTGCCAGCGCGGTGCGCTTGTCGCCAACGGCTCTGTCTGCACTGAACAACCATTCTGCAACGTCTTCGCTTACCTGCGAAGAGATGGTGGATTTCTTCAGGTTCTTTGCCATGGAAGCGGAAGGATCTTCAAAGGTCTCTCTCTGATCTTCACCGCAGTACTCTTTGCACAGCTCGATGAAGGATGCTTCGTCCGTGACCTTGTCGCACATTTCCTGTGCAAGCAGTTCGGCTTTGGAGGGCTCCTTCGCGGGCGCCTCGGTGGTGTTCTCCGTTGCTTCGGCGCTTTCGTCGGAAGCGCTTTCCGTTGTGTCGGTATCCGCAGCGGACGAAGCCTCGGCGGAGGTGTCAGCCTCGGTGGTGGCGACGGCTTCGGTGGTGGTATCGGCTTCGGTCGCAGCCTCGGTGGTGGTGTCGGCCTCTGTCGCAGCTTCGCCGGTGGTGTCGGTTTCTTCTGCAGTCTCTTCTTCGACCTTGATGCCGAGCAAACGGATATCTACCGACTGATATGCTGCGGGATCTTCTTCATACGCGGCGTTGATCTGCTCATCGGTGATGCCTTCTTTTAATTCCGTCGCTCTTTCTTCCGTCATCTGGCTTACCAGATACTGATCGGCGAGCAGGCTGCGCAGTTTCTTTTCATTCAGACCGGCGCCGAAAAGAACGCTGATATATCTGGAAACAGACATGTTGTTGTTGCCTGCGCTTGTTGCGAGCTCTGCAATATCGCTGTCGATCGCTTTCTGGCTGTCTTCGGAAAGGGTGACATTGTTTTCTTCGGCAAGATTAAGATAATAATTGTATGATTCCAGCATCTCCACCACTTTGTTACGGAACAGTTCATCGTAGGTGATGGTGTTGCCGTCGCTGTCGGTGGTCGTCTGCTCTGAAGGATCTTTCGTGTAATCAAATCCCGTAAGATTCACGTTGTAATGCTGAATATTAGAATACGCCGTATTGGCATAGTTCTGGAATACGCTGGTATAATAATAGCTGTATTCAGACATCGTATAGCTTCTGTCGCCTACTTTGACCGCGGGGATCACAGACTGCGGAATACCGAAAGCATACACTACGGCGCAGATGATGCCGATCACTGCAATGATCGCGATCGCTTTGATAACGCCTGCGATAATGTCGGTTGAGTCAGCCTTTTTATTGGATCTTTTCTTGGCGGCTTTTGCCAAGCGCTGTTTTCTTTCTGCACGGTAGTCGTTGAGCTGGTCTTTTTTGTCCATACTGATCGCCTTGTTGATCCGGCGTGCGAATAATGAAAATGCCGGATCGATCCTTTCTTCGTATTATTTGTTTCCGTGTTCTACAGGGAATCCGTGACGCATAACGTCACACAATTTGTTATTATAATATAATAATTTATAAAGTACAAGTAAAAAATGCAAAATTTTGTTTTTTTATTAAAATTTTAAAAAATGATTGACTGATCGCAGCGTTCTTTCGCAGAATATACAAATGAAATCTGTTTATACTATCATTGAATATAACAGAGATTGGAGTTTTTTACGATAATGAAAGCAACGGGAATCGTACGCAGGATCGACGACCTCGGCAGGGTAGTGATTCCGAAAGAGATCCGCCGCACCATGCGTATCCGGGAAGGGGACCCCCTTGAGATCTTCACGGCGGCAGACGGAGAGGTCATTTTCAAAAAGTATTCGCCGATGGGCGATTTCGCCGAGTTTACGGCGCAGTACGCCGACGTGCTGAACAAAGCGCTCAATATGCCGGTGATGATCACCGACCGCGATCACGTGCTGGCGGTATCCGGCCTGCCGAAAAAAGAATATATCGACAGAAGAGTTTCCAAGGCGCTCGAAGAAATCATGGAAAACCGCGCGGGCTTTGTCGCGAAAGCGGCCGTATCCGCAGTGCAGCCGGTGGAGGGCGACAGCCACGCCGCCTGCCTTGCGTTTCCGATCATCGGCAACGGCGACGTTTCCGGCTGTGTCTGCGCGATCATGAACGAGAGAAACGAGCTGCCTGCCAACAGCGAAATGAAGCTTGTGCAGGTCGCGGCGCAGTTTCTTGCAAAACAAACCGAAGACTGATAAAACGGCAGTAAAAAAAGCGCTCCCGCTCAATGATTATGAACGGGAGCTTAAAACGTATTCCTGCAGGTTATTCCAAAATGTTGGACGTAATGTAATCGATCCCCCAGGAGGCAAGGTCCTCAGCAAATGCCTTATCGTCGCAGGTCCAGCAATTTACCTTCACGCCGTGGTCGTGAAAATCTTTGATGCGTTCTTCGGTGAGCTCCGTAAATAAGATATCGATATCAAGCCCATGCGCCTGCAGGATCTGGGGAAGATCCGGCTGGAATTTGCTGGTCAAAAACTGCGCCGGATGCCCGGGATGCAGCTCTCTGAGGCGGGTCATGTTGGCGAAGCAGAATGAAATGAAGATCACGTTTTCAAGGTAATCGAGCGAGATGATCTCGTTGCAGATGGCGTCGATCTCTTCTTTTGTGAATTCGTTTTTCAGTTCCAGCACCGCGATCTTTTCATACCGTTTGCAGGTGGCGATATATTCTTTCAGCGTGGGGATCAGCGTATCGGCGCGGGTAGTGTCGCCGTATTTGTCGTTCAGGTGCAGCGCGCGCAGGGTGCTGAATTCCGTTTCCTCCACGATCACGTCCGTATCGCAAAGGCGGCCCGTGTTGTCGTCGTGGAACACCACGAACCTGCCGTCGGACGTCTTGTGTACGTCCGTCTCGATGCCGTAATAGCTTCTGTTGCCTGCCGCGATGAAGGAGGCGTTCGTGTTTTCAAGCTCGATGCCGCTGAGGCCCCTGTGGGCAACCATCAGCGTTTTTCCGGAATTGATCTTTACAGAATCCATATATTTGTGCTCCTTTTTATTGGTTTTTTTCCAGTATACCCCGCTTTTTTACCGAATTCAAGTGGTTTTTATTGATTTGCATATTTGTTTGTGATAAAATAACAATTATCTCCGGTAAGGTGGTCTCTGATGTTGCAAACGAAAACCGATAACGTCATTTTCTACATATATATCGCTCTGAGCTGTCTTTTTACAGCCTTATTCATTTTTGAGGTGCCGCGTATTGTGTTTTACGCGCCGGTGCTTCTGTTTACCGTATTTCTGTGTTACAACCGCATCAAAAAAGAGCGTTTCCGTTTTTCCGCCGCTGCTGCCGTTCTTGCCGTTTTTACGGTAGTGTTCATCATATTCGATTATGATACGTCGCAGTCGTTTTACTATCAGTCGTATATCCATATTCAGGCTGTAATGCTGTTCCTGATGGGGTTCAATTTCTTTCAGCCGGGGGAGCCGCTCGATCGGAAACTCCGCCTGCTCGACGGGTACCTGCACGCGATCTCATGGATGTACGTGATCTATGTCGCCGTTACGTTTATCCATTATTACTGCTTTACCCCCGCCGATCTTGAGGTGCGCTTCTATTACTCCATCTGGTACGATTTTGTGAAGAAGCCCGCCACGGTGATATCGATGTCGCTGGTGATCCCGTTTACTTACGGCGTGTGGGCGCTGTTTTTCAGCCGTTGGTATAAAAAACTGATCGGCGTGTTGTTCATCGCGATCACGGCGGGCGTGAATCTGTATACAGGCACGAGAACGCTCGTCTATCTTTTCCCGTTTGTGCTGCTGTTCGTCTTCCAGGTGTGGCTCGTATTTATCAAGAAAAAAATCAGACCCGCGATCGTCATCGGAGGCGCTTGTCTGCTCATCCTGATCTGTCTTACACTCGTTTATCATTTTTACCGCGACGAACTGGCCGAAAGATACGCCGGCACCGTGTTCGGACGGATCCTGCAGTATGGGATGGACAGCCTTCGCTGGCGGTACAACAAATACGTGCTCGATCATTTCTCGTTTACCTATCTCGGCAGCGGCGTCAATTCCGCGGCCTGCGGCACGCCGCACAATATCTGGCTGTATATCTACGATTACGGCGGCATCGTATCCTTCCTGATCTACTGCGTGTTTACCGTAATGCTTTTCGTTTCGTTTATCCGCTTCCTGATCAACAAGCATATCGGCACTTCGCTGAAATGCCTGATCGTTACGGTGTTCGGCGTGATCTTCGTAGAGTATCTGATGGAGCCGTTTATTCTGCCGCTTCCGTCTTTCTATATCCTTTCATTGTTTGTATTCGGCCTGTTTTCCGGGCTCGCAGCATATAAACCGATTGAGGAGGTACATACATCATGATCCCTGCGCTTATCGTTCTCGCCGTTTTGTTCCTGCTGGTTCTGGCGCTGATGATTTTCGTACACGTGAAAACCCGCCCGCGCGATATTGCCGACCCCAACCGCATCCCCATTGCCGGTATGGTGAAGTCTGCAGATTACGATTACGCCAAAGACGCCGATAAAAAGGCGATGCATTCGCCAATCGTGCGGCTGATGCAGCTGATGTGGATCGGCACGTCAAAGAAAGACGCGCAAAACCACAGCACACAGACCCCGCCCGAAAACATCGTTGAGATCAACGATATCCCCTATGTGGACGACGGCAGCATTTATCATCTGCTGGACGTGTATTTTCCCGCGAATACCACGGGCAAACTGCCTGTGATCGTGGATATCCACGGCGGTGGCTGGATGTACGGCGATAAAGAGCTCAACAAGCTCTACTGCCTCGCCCTGGCCTCCAGAGGCTACGCGGTGTTCAACGTCAGCTATCCGCTGGCGCCGGACGTGACCGTGGACGAGCAGATCCGCAACGTGATGCAGGCGCTTCACTGGATCGGCGGGCATCTGGATATGTACCCGTGCGACGAAAACGATATCCTGCTCACCGGCGACTCCGCCGGCGGCCAGCTCGCGTCATACGCCGCGGCGCTTGCGGGCAGCGAAGAACTGCGAAAGATCTTCAATACCGAAGATACCGCGCTGAAATTCACCGGCCTGCTGCTCACGTCTCCGGTGGCGTCGATGAACATCGGAGGGTATATGTCCCTTTACATGACGCGCCTCTGGGGCGGCAACAGAAAAGAAAAAGAATGCTTCAAATACGCGAATTTCAAAGATATCCTCCCGTTTGCGAAGCTGCCCAAAACGTATCTCATCACCAGCGCCGGCGATTTTCTCGGCCACGACCAGACGGTGGACCAGTATAACCGGATCAAAGAGACGGGCGTTCAGTGCAAGCTTGCCGATTTCGGCGGGGAAGAGGGCAAAAAGCTGGAGCACGTGTTCACGGTGATCAACCCCTATAACGAGATCGGCAGATCGACCATCGACGACGCGCTCGCCTGGTTCAAAGAAGCCTGATTCAAATTATTTCAAAAAAATAAAAAAAACACTTGATTTTTTCCGTACCGTCGGATATAATATCAAATGTTTTTGGAGAGTTGTCCGAGCTGGTCGAAGGAGCACGACTGGAAATCGTGTAACCGTCAAAAGCGGTTCGTGGGTTCGAATCCCATGCTCTCCGCCATGAAAAAGCAGTGATTTGTCTACCGAATCACTGCTTTTTTAATGAAGTCGCCCCTGCAGGGCTAATGAAGGAATGAAGACGCTGTGCTAATGAAGACGCTCCTTCGGAGCTAATTGCTTTATGGGGCGACTTCGCTTCATTAGCGAGCGGAGCGAACGTCTTCATTAAGCGCCGAAGGAGCTGTCTTCATTAGGGCGTCAGCCCGTCTTCATTAAAGATGTTTGAAAAGGAGAACGAACTGTTGGTTGCCGACAGGATTATCAATTATCTCACAGAAAAATACCAACCGGACGCCATAATCACCTATGGTTCATTTGCTGACGGAAGCGCAAACGAAAACAGCGATTTTGACGCTCTTATTATCGCAAACCGTGAAAAGATGCACGATTCGTCTGTCATAGACGGGATCATCCTTGATGTTTTCATTTATCCTGCGGATATGTTTCAGTCTGAGTATGATCCCGAGGAGTTTATCCAGATCTGTGACGGGAAAATCGTTCTGGATAAAAACGGAATCGCCGACCGTCTGCAGAAACGGGTTCTTGATTATATCGCGCACACACCGCAAAAAACCGCTGATGAAATCCAACAGGAAATCAGATGGTGTGAAAAGATGACATTAAGAACAATGCGCGATGATGCCGAAGGATATTATCGCTGGCACTGGTTGTTGTGTGACAGTCTCGAAATATACTGCGACGTAAAAGGATTGCGTTATTACGGTCCCAAAAAGGCGTTGCGCCTCATGGAAAAAACGGATGAAGCTGCTTTCCAGATATACAGCAAGGCGTTGAAAACGTTTGAACGGGAATCCTTGTCTGAGTGGATATGCTATTTAAAACATATTTCATCAGTTTCATAAATTCCATTTTGCTGAAATGCGCGGCGTTTACCTTTTGGGCGCTCTTTTACAAAAAATACACGGTGATCCTGACACAAATCACCGTGTTTTTTATTGATGTTGCCCTTTGTTCCAGATAACTTCTTAATTCCATAACCCTGCTTTTTTCAGTTCCTTTTTCATTCGCCTTACCAGCGGCAGCAGAATGAACATCACCTTGTCCCCCGATATGATATATGCGTAAACCTCGTGGTACAGCGCGTAGAAAGCGGTTTTGATATCGCATTTTTCCGATACCGGGTATTTCTTCTTATACGTTTCATACAGCCTGAAACAGTCGCCGGTCAGGTTGCGCAGCTGAAACAGCTCATATTCCCTGTCTGCCCATTTGCTCTCCAGCGGGTCGATAACAGCGGTGATGTTCAGACGCCGGTCGGTCATGATGTTCATCACGTTCATATCCCCGTGGATCAGGCTCGCTTTTTGCACCCTCTCGCTGAAGATCGCGTCAAAGGCGCTCCATGCCCGTTCCATCGTGTTCAGAACAAAACGTTCCAGCTTCCCGTTCTTTTCAAGCTCGCGGGCGGTATTCAGCACGTCCTCGGCAAAAGGACGGTAATAATCGAGCCATTCTTCGCAGTCTGCGCTGCCGATCGGGCCGAACCGGTCGTTCGTGATGCTGTGCCAGTGGTGCATCGCGCTTGTGATCTTGTCCGCAAAGGCGGCTTTTTCTTTTCCGGAGCAGAACAGTTTTCTGAAATCCGTAAAGCAGTCGCTGCCGTCCGCCTTTTCCATGCAGATGAAATCAAGCGGGATCTCCTGCGTTGCGGTAAAGGTAAAATACACCTCCGGTATCTTCACAAGGCTGTTTTCTCCCAGAAGCCTGAGCTCGGACGCCTCTCTTTCACAGATACCTTCGGTGCGGCAGGCCTTCATAATCACCGTATGGGGCGCTTTGTCGATCCGGGCAAGGTATACGTAACCGAAGGACCCGCCCCCGATGAAACGGATCTCCGTTACTTTGCATCGCAGCGTTTGTTCCGCTGCGGTTTTCGCGTATTTAAGGCCCTGCTTTGCCGTTACGTTCCTGATTTTTCTCTGTTCCAAGCTGCGCCTCCTTTATATATATTCCGATAGTAATTTTGCAGTATTTTCGGTTATTTGTCAAGCGCTATTGTTTCATCCCGATCATTATGATATAATAAAAACCGAAGGGGGACGGTCCCGACCGGGCGTTTCAGATGCATCTGAACGAAAAAGGACAGAGAGGTGTTTGTGATGTGTAACGAGAATATGATCTTTACGATCCCGTCGGCGGAATATGCGGATGAGATCCGCGCCTATCGGCAGGAATTTCTTGACGCGGGCGATTCCATGGACGGCGCCGGCCCGCTGCGCCGCATTGCCGACCCTGCCCTATGGCTGCAGACGGTTGAATCGTATCGGCATCCCGAAACCGTTCCTGAAAATCTGGTGCAGGCCACGCAGTTCATCTTCGTGCGCGAAAGCGATCGGAGGCTTGTTGGCATGCTGCAGGTGCGCCATTACTTCAACGATTACCTCGAAAAATACGCCGGGAATATCGGGTATTCCGTGCGCCCGTCCGAGCGCCGCAAGGGGTACGCCAAACGCATGCTGCGAGAGGGGCTGGATTTCTGCAGAACCATCGGCCTTCAGCGTGTGCTGATCACCTGTATTGACGATAACGAGGCCAGCAGACGCACGATCCTCTCAAACGGTGGCGTCTATGAAAGCACGGTTTATGAGCCGGATGAAAAAATAGAACTGCAGCGATACTGGATAGATCTTTCCGTACGCCCTGAACAATAACAACGTATGGTATTCTTATGCAGAGTAACTATTTACCGGGGAGAATTCCATGCATGACGTGATAAAAGATATTTCAGATTTTATTTTCATTTCCGACGCGCCCGCGCATGCGGATATCATCTTTATCCCCGGCTGTTCCTACCCGGAATTGCCGGAACACGCCGCAAAGCTCTGGCGCGAGGGGTTTGCTCCGCTCGTTCTGCCTGCGGGGAAATACAGCGTTAAACACGGGCGCTTCCAGGGGGTGCGCTCGAAGGCGGATGTGTATAACGGCGATTACCGTACCGAATGCGCGTTTATAACGGACGCGCTTCTTAAAAACGGCGTTCCGGCTTCCGCGATCCTGCGGGAGGACCGTTCCGAATATACGCAGCAGAACGCGTTTTTCTCCCGTGCGGTCACGGACGGCCTGGGGCTCCGCATAGAAAAGGCGATCATCGTCTGCAGAAGCTTTCACGCGCGGCGGTGCTATACCTATTGGCAGCTCGCTTTTCCCGATACGGCGTTTTGTATGTGCCCCGTGAGCACAAACGGTATTGCCAAAGAAAACTGGTTTTGTACCGAAAACGGCGTCGACCGTGTGCTCGGGGAGCTTGCCCGCTGCGGGAATCAGATGACGGCGGATATCAAAAAAAGCCTGTTCCCCGGCAGCGTCGAACCGAACGGACAGGGCTGCGGATCTTTTTAACGAAATTGCATTTTTTGAATTGTTGTGTTGAAACAGTGTCGTTTCAATCAATATTGCCTTTAATATATGTATACGCCTGTCAAGGTCTTTACCAAATAAATTCCATAATGGGAGGAACGACAGTTGAAAGCTTATCAGATCAAAATCACGGAGAAAAATACAAAGCCGCCGGTCTGGTGGCGCATCGTCATTCCCGCCGGGATCACCTTTTCCGCGCTCAGTGTAATTCTGGAC
>JAFRSZ010000069.1 GCA_017439205.1 Clostridia bacterium | reverse complement strand
CCAACAAGAACTCCATCAAGATCATCGGCGACTACACCGATAAATACGTACAGGCCTACTTCCAGTACGACTCCAAAAAGACCGGCGGTATCACGATCAGCCACCTGCGCTTCGGCGACAGCCCGATCAAGAGCCCCTATTACATCAACAAGGCCGATTTCGTGGCGTGCCACAACCCCAGCTACGTTGAAAAAGGCTTCCGCATGGTACAGGACGTGAAACCCGGCGGCGTGTTCCTGATCAACTGCCAGTGGGATGAGAAAGAGCTTGCCGAAAAGCTGAACGCCGAAACCAAGCGCTACATCGCCAATAACAACATCCAACTCTACACCGTAAACGCCATCGATCTGGCCGCCAAGGTGGGCATGGGCAAGCGCACCAACACCGTGCTGCAGGCCGCGTTCTTCGCCCTTGCGAAGGTGATGCCCATTGAAGAGGCCGTTCAGCACATGAAGGACGCCGCCACCAAGAGCTACAGTAAGAAGGGCCCGGAGATCGTAAAGTGCAACCACGACGCGATCGACGCCGGTGTTTCCGCCTTCGTGAAGATCGACGTGCCCGCCGACTGGGCGAACGCCGCCGACGAAGCCAAGGCCGAAGTAAAGGCCGACACCAAGCTCGAAAAGATGGTTGAAACCATCATGAAGCCCGTTGGCAAGATGGACGGCGACCGTCTGCCCGTTTCCGCGTTCGTGGATCATGCCGACGGTACCTTCGAGCAGGGCGCTTCCGCGTTCGAGAAGCGCGGCGTTGCCGTGATGGTGCCCGAATGGGATCCCGAAAAGTGCGTGAGCTGCAACCAGTGCGCGTTCGTCTGCCCGCACGCCACGATCCGCCCGTTCGCGCTGAGCGAAGAAGAGGCTGCAGCCGCTCCCGCCGTGCTCAAGAGCAAAGAGATGAAGGGCAAGCCCTATAAATTCACGATGGCCGTTTCGCCCTTCGACTGCATGGGCTGCGGCGTTTGCGTGGGCGTGTGCAAGCCCGGCGCGATCAAGATGGCTCCCCGTGAGAGCCAGGACAGCCAGCAGGCCGCGTTCGACTACTGTGTGGCCAACGTCACCGAGAAGGCCGACCTCACCGCGAAGATCAACGCCGTATCCAGCCAGTACAAGCAGCCGCTGCTTGAGTTCTCCGGTTCCTGCGCGGGCTGCGCCGAGACCGCTTACGCGCGTCTGATCACCCAGCTCTTCGGCAGCAGAATGTATATCTCTAACGCCACGGGCTGCTCCTCCATCTGGGGCGGACCCGCCGCCACCTCTCCTTACACCGTAGATAAGAACGGTCACGGTCCCGCATGGGCGAACTCCCTGTTTGAGGACAACGCAGAGCACGGCTTCGGCATGCTGCTCGGCCAGAACGCCATCCGTAACGCCCTGATCGCCCGCGTGGAAGAGATCGCCGCGAAAGAAGGCGCGCCCGAGGACGTGAAGGCCGCCGCCAAGGCGTATCTCGACACCGTGAACGACGGTGAGTTGAACGGCCCCGCGACCGAGGCGCTCGTTGCCGCGCTCGAAGCGCTGGACTGCGACTGCGACAACCGCAGATATATCCTTGAAAACAAAGAATACCTCTCCAAGAAGAGCGTGTGGATCTTCGGCGGCGACGGCTGGGCATACGATATCGGCTTCGGCGGCGTGGACCACGTGCTTGCCAGCGGCGAGAACGTGAACATCATGGTGTTCGATACCGAGGTTTACTCCAACACCGGCGGCCAGGCCTCCAAGGCCAGCCAGATCGGCCAGGTGGCGCAGTTTGCCGCGGCCGGTAAAGCGATCGCCAAGAAGAGCCTTGCCGAGATCGCCATGAGCTACGGCTACGTTTATGTTGCGCAGATCGCCATGGGCGCGAACATGAACCAGACCCTGAACGCTATCCGCGAGGCGGAGGCATATCCGGGTCCCTCCATCGTGATCGCCTACGCTCCCTGCGAGATGCACTCCATCAAGGGCGGCATGGTCAACTGCCAGAACGAGATGAAGAAGGCCGTGGAATGCGGCTACTGGAACCTGTTCCGCTTCAATCCCGCGCTCAAGGCCGAGGGCAAGAACCCCTTCACGCTGGATTCCAAGCCCGGCGTAAAGGAAGAGTATCGCGGCTTCCTGATGAACGAGGCGCGTTATTCGCAGCTCACCCGCAAGTTCCCCGAGAGAGCCGAGAAGCTGTTCAGCGAGGCCGAGGAAAAGAGCGTGGAGCGCTATAACCACCTGCTCCGTCTGAAGGACCTCTACGCGCCCGACGCCGAATAAATCCCCGATCAGGCGATGACAAACAGATAAGCAAAACTCCCCTTTCCGGTAAAACGGAAGGGGGAAGTTTTTTTTCAGAGCGGAGAGATGAGAGCGGAGAGCGGAGATTATTTAAATTCGGAATGCGGAATGCGGAATGCGGAATTGTTTTTCAGAGCGAAGACGGGACACGGGGACCGGCAGTGCTTTTTGTTGATCGGATTGCGGAGACGATCACACGTCAAATTGGAATTTAGCGAGATGTTGAGATAAAAAACATCGCGGAGCGATTATCATGGTAGCGCGGTTCCTCAGAACCGCCCGCAACGCGATTCCTTATAAAAAAAGTTTCATCGCAACAGGTTT
>JAFRSZ010000068.1 GCA_017439205.1 Clostridia bacterium | reverse complement strand
TACTACGGTTACGGCAAAAACGGCGCGATCATATTCGCCAGCGAGCCGAAAAACCTGACCGGGCTCACCGATAAGATCATGCCCTTTCCGCCCGGCCATTATTATAAAGGCGGCGAATTTATCTGCTATAACGACATCGCCGCCGTGGAAGAGGTGTGCAAAGACGATCTCGAGACCGCCTGCACAAAGATCCGCGAAAAGCTGACCGCAGGCGTCAGAAAACGCCTTGTGGCGGACGCGAAAGTGGGCTTTCTGCTTTCCGGCGGGCTCGATTCCTCGCTGGTGTGCGCGATCGCGGCGAAAGAGAGCAACGAGCCGATCCGCACCTTTGCCATCGGCATGGAGAAGGACGCCATCGACCTCAAATACGCCCGGCAGGCGGCCGAGTTCATCGGCAGCGACCACACGGAGGTGTACATGACGCCCGAAGAGGTGCTCTCTTCGCTCGAAGAAGTGATCTACGCGCTGGGCACCTTCGATATCACCACCGTGCGCGCCAGCATGGGCATGTACCTCGTGTGCAGGGCGATCCGCGAGCAAACCGATATCCGCGTGCTGCTCACCGGCGAGATCTCCGACGAGCTCTTCGGGTATAAATACACCGATTTTGCGCCGAGCGCGGAGGCGTTTCAAACGGAGGCGCAGAAGCGGATACGGGAGCTGCACATGTACGACGTGCTGCGGGCGGACCGCTGCATTTCCGTGAATTCGCTCGAGGCGCGCGTGCCCTTCGGCGACCTCGATTTCGTAAAATACGTGATGGCGCTGGACCCCGAAATGAAGCTCAATAAGTATAACAAGGGCAAATATCTGCTTCGTCACGCCTTTGAGGGACGAAATCTGCTGCCGGACGAGATTCTTTGGCGCGAGAAGGCCGCCTTTTCGGACGCGGTGGGCCACTCGATGGTGGACGACCTGAAGGCGTTCGCCGAAGCGCGGTATACCGACGCCGAATATGAGGAAAAACGGCGGCAATACACCCATGCACAGCCCTTTACGAAGGAATCGCTGCTGTACAGAGAGATCTTTGAAAAATACTACCCCGGTCAGGCGGAAATGATCGTGGATTTCTGGATGCCAAACAAGAGCTGGGCGGGCTGCAACGTGAACGACCCCAGCGCAAGAGTGCTTTCAAACTACGGAGACAGCGGAAAGTGAGCGGTAAATTGCGCGCTAAACTGAAATTTGAAAGAGAGGAACCTTTTATGACAAAATATATTTTTGTGACCGGCGGCGTGGTATCGGGCCTCGGCAAGGGCATCACGGCGGCGTCTCTCGGGCGGCTGCTGAAATCGCGCGGGCTGAAGGTGGCGGCGCAGAAGCTGGACCCCTATATCAACGTGGATCCCGGCACGATGAGTCCCTACCAGCACGGCGAGGTCTACGTGACCGAGGACGGCGCGGAGACCGATCTGGACCTCGGGCACTACGAGCGCTTCATTGACGAGGATCTGAACAAATACTCGAACCTCACCACCGGCAAGGTCTATTGGAACGTGCTGAACAAGGAGCGCCGGGGCGAATACCTCGGCAGCACGGTGCAGGTGATACCGCACATCACGAACGAGATCAAGGAATTCGTTTACCGCGTGGGCAAAAAGACCGGCGCGGACGTGGTGATCACCGAGATCGGCGGCACCATCGGCGATATCGAGAGCCAGCCTTTCATTGAGGCGGCAAGGCAGATCTCATTGGAGGTGGGCAGGGAAAACAGCCTGTTCATCCACGTGACGCTGGTGCCCTACCTGCACGGCTCGGAGGAGCACAAATCCAAACCCACGCAGCACTCGGTGAAGGAGCTGCAGGGCATGGGCGTACACCCGAACATCATTGTGCTGCGGTGCGACGAACCGCTGGAAAAGAGCATTTTCGACAAGATAGCGCTCTTCTGCAACGTAAAGCCGGACTGCGTGATCGAGAACATCACCCTGCCGAACCTCTACGAAGCGCCGCTGATGCTTGAAAAATCCGGCTTTTCAAACGTGGTGTGCAGAGAACTGGGGCTTCAGGCCCCGCCGCCGGAGCTGACCGAATGGCGCGAGATGGTGGAGCGCATCGAGAGCCGGAACGAAACCGTTACCATCGGCCTCGTTGGCAAATACGTGGGTCTGCACGACGCGTACCTTTCGGTGGCTGAGGCGCTGCGGCACGCGGGCTACCATCACGGCGTGCACGTGGATATCCGCTGGATCGATTCGGAAACCCTCACCGCTGAGAATATCGCGGACGAGCTCAAAGGCATACAGGGGATCATCGTGCCCGGCGGCTTCGGCAGCCGCGGCATCGAGGGCATGATCCTCGCGGCAAAATACGCCAGAGAGAACGGCGTGCCCTATTTCGGCATCTGCCTCGGCATGCAGATCTCGGTGATCGAATTCGCGCGGCACGTCGCGGGCTTTGCGGACGCAAACTCCGGTGAGTTCGACGAGCAGTGCCGCCACAAGGTAATCGACTTCATGCCCGGCCAGAGCGACGATATCGACAAGGGCGGCACGCTGCGTCTGGGCGCGTACCCGTGCGTGATCCGGCCCGGCACGCTGATGGAGCGCTGCTACGGCAGGCCGGAGATCAGCGAGCGGCACCGCCACCGTTACGAATTCAACAATGACTACCGCGATATACTGCAGGAAAAGGGCCTTACCCTGAGCGGCATCTCGCCGGACGGCAGGCTGGTGGAGACCGTGGAGCTGGCGGACCACCCGTTCTTCGTGGGCGTGCAGTACCATCCCGAATTCAAGAGCCGACCCAACCGCCCGCACCCGCTGTTTAACGGCTTCATCGGCGCGGCGGCACAGTATACGCACGGTAAAAACGCATGAGCCTTCATGAAGAATGCGGCGTTTTCGGCGTTTGCGCCCCGCTTCCGACGGACGTTTCACACCTCTGTTATTACGGCCTGTACGCCCTGCAGCACAGGGGGCAGGAAAGCTGCGGCATCGTTGTGAACGACGACGGCGTATTCGTATCGCAGAAGGATCTCGGCCTTGTGGGCGAGGTTTTTAACGAGGAGCGCCTTTCCCGGCTGCCCCGGGGCACGATGGCGGTGGCGCACACGCGTTACGGCACCACCGGTAAAACCAGCCGCAGCAATACCCAGCCCATTGAAGTGAACCACCAGAAGGGGCGCATGGCGATCGCGCACAACGGCAATCTTTCCAACGCCGCCGCGCTGCGAAGCGAACTGGAGCTTTCCGGCGCGATCTTCCACACCACCTCCGATACCGAGACCATCGCCTACATCATCACGAAGGAGCGCCTGCGCTCCCCCTCCATTGAAGAGGCCGTGAGCCGGGCGATGAACACGCTCGAGGGCGCGTACTCGCTGATCGTGATGTCGCCGCAGAAGCTGATCTGCGCGCGGGACCCGCACGGGTTCCGACCCCTCTGCTTCGGCAAAACGCCCGATGGCGTTTACATAGCGGCGTCTGAGAGCTGCGCGCTGCGCGCGGTGGGCGCCGAACCCGTGAGGGACGTGCATCCCGGCGAGATACTGATCTTCGGCAAGGAAGAGCCCGTTTCACGCACCGAACACTGCGGCAAAGCGGAAAAGAAGCTCTGCGTGTTTGAGTACATCTATTTCGCCCGCCCGGATTCGGCGGTGGACGGCGTTTCGGTTCAGGCGGCGCGTATGGCAGCCGGTGAAATACTTGCAAAGACCTGCCCGGCGGATGCGGACGCGGTGATCGGCGTGCCGGATTCCGGTCTGGACGCGGCGCTCGGTTACAGCCGCGCCTCCGGCATTCCCTACAGCATCGGGCTCATCAAGAACAAATACATCGGCAGGACCTTCATCTCGCCCGGCGGACGGGGCGATCAGGTGCGCAGAAAGCTTGCCGCGGTGGAAACCGCCGTAAAGGATAAGCGCATCGTGCTGATCGACGATTCCATCGTGCGCGGCACCACCCTGACCCGCATCGTATCCCTGCTGCGGGAAGCCGGAGCCAGAGAGATACACGTGCGCGTTTCAGCGCCGCCGTTCAAGCACCCGTGCTATTACGGCACGGATATCGATTCCGAAGAACACCTGATCGCAAGCCGGCATACCCCGGCGGAGATCGCCGCCCTGCTGGGCGCGGATTCTCTGGGCTATCTGCCCGCGGAAAAGCTCTGCGAAATGGCAATGGGCGACGGTTTCTGCGACGCCTGCTTTACCGGGCGCTACCCCACCCCGGTGCCCGCGGACACGCGCAGGGACAGGTTTGAGCAGAGGCTTTCAGAAAAATTGCAGTATGTCGGGGAGTTCGATTCGTAATTAAAAATTAACAATTAACAATTTACAATTGATGAAGAGCTCCGCCCTTACCCGATATTATAGGTCCCTGATTTGAAGTTTTTCTTTATAAAATCAGCTTTTTTATATAATCAAAACACGTCAGTGTTTTCCTTAATTCCGAATTACGCATTCCGAATTCCGAATTAAAAACATCTCGTCAAACTGAAATTTAGACCAAAACTCCCCTCAGAAAAAAGGAGGAACAAAAATGCACTTTACAAAAATGCACGGTCTCGGCAATGATTATCTCTACGTTTACGGCGAAGCGCCCGAAAACGTCTCCGCGCTCTCGGTACGGCTCTCGGACCGGCACTTCGGCGCGGGCTCGGACACCATGATCTATATCTCGCCCTCGAAGGTCGCCGATTTCAGGATGCGCATCTTCAATGCGGACGGCAGCGAAGCCATGATGTGCGGCAACGGCATCCGGTGCGTGGGCAAATACGTGTTCGACAAGGGCTATACCGATAAGACCCTGCTGAAAATAGAGACCCGCTCCGGCGTCAAAACGCTGCGGCTGCAGATCGCGGGCGGCAAGGCCACCGGCGCATCGGTGGATATGGGCACGGCGGTCGTTTCACCCGATATCACGCTGAACGCGGAGGGCGCGGTCCTCACCGGCACGCCGGTAAACGTGGGCAACCCGCACGTGGTGATCTTTGTGGACAACGCCGAAGAGGTCCCCCTTACCCGCTGGGGGCCGCTGATCGAGCACGACCCGGCCTTTCCGGACGGGGTGAACGTGGAATTCGTGCAGATGCTTTCCGAACGGGTGATGCGCATGCGCGTCTGGGAGCGCGGCAGCGGCGTTACAATGGCGTGCGGCACGGGCAGCTGCGCAAGCGTTGCGGCGGCGGTAAAGAAGAACATCTGCCGATCCGGCGCGGATATCTCGGTGCATCTGGACGGCGGCACGCTGAAGGTGCGCGTCGATAAAGACGGCGCGGTCACGATGACCGGCCCGGCGCAGACGGTTTACGAGGGGGAAGCGGCCTTATGATGCAGCCGAATACGAACTACGCAAAATTGAAGGAATCTTACCTGTTCGCGGGCATCGCCAAAAAGACGCAGGCGTATCTGGACGCGCACCCGGGGCAGAAGCTCTACCGGATGGGCATCGGCGACGTTTCGCTGCCTTTATGTCCCGCGGTGATCGAAGCGCTGCACGGCGCGGTGGAGGAGCAGGCGCACAAAGAGACCTTCCACGGGTATATGCCCGAGTGCGGCGCGCCCTTTCTGCGGGAGACGATCGCCGCCCATTACGCCCGCCGCGGCGTAAACTTAAGCCCGGACGAGGTTTTCGTATCCTCCGGCGCAAGCGACGAGCTGGGAGATATCCTCGACCTGTTCGATAAGGAAACGCCCGCGCTGGTCATTGAGCCCGCCTACCCCGCGTATCTGGATGCGAGCGTGATCGCGGGCAGAGAGATCATCCATCTTGCCTCCGGCGCGCTGGGCGGCTTTCTGCCTTCTCCGCCCGAAACCGATAAGCCCGGGCTCATCTACCTCTGCTCCCCCAACAACCCCACCGGCGCGGTGTTCGGCAGAACGCAGCTGCAGGCATGGGTGGACTACGCCAACCGCACCGGTGCGGTGATACTGTTCGACGCCGCCTACGAAGCGTATATCGAGGACCCCGCCCTGCCCCACAGCATTTTTGAGCTGGAAGGCGCGCGCACCTGCGCGGTGGAGATCTGCTCGCTTTCCAAAACCGCGGGGTTCACCGGAACAAGGCTCGGCTACACCGTGATACCGACGGAGCTTGCGCGCGGCGGCTTGTCGCTGAACGCGATGTGGGTGCGCAACCGCACCACCAAAACCAACGGCGTTTCATTCCTTTTGCAGAAGGGCGGCGCGGCGGTGTTCACCCCGGAGGGACAGGCGCAGATCCACGCGCAGCTCGCGGTTTACAAGAACAACGCCAAAACGCTGACGAACGCGCTCGAGCAGTGCGGCATATGGTTTACCGGCGGCAGGAACGCGCCGTATATCTGGCTCAGATGTCCCGGCGGCATGGGAAGCTGGGAATTCTTCGATTATCTTCTGCACCGCGTACAGGTGGTGGGCACGCCCGGCGAGGGCTTCGGCAGATGCGGCAAGGGGTATTTCCGCTTTTCCACGTTCGCAAGCCCCGAGGATACCGAAGAAGCGGCTGCGCGGCTCGTGCGGCTGCTGGGATAACCGGCATGCTTATCAGCGCGGGAAACCGCGCTTTTTTCTATTAAATAATTGCGTTTCACCGGAGATTGTGGTAAGATGGAGAAAGGGAAATTCCAATGAAATGAATAATGAATAATTAACAATTAACAATTGATGAAAGGGTGCGGATCGCCGGTGGCGATCTCTGTGGCGTATGTCACAGAAGCACCGACCGAACCGACAGGTGAGAATCTGCCCTTACCCGATTATACTCATCGGGTAAGCAGGTTTTTCCTTCTTTCGGAAAGCTTTTTTATAAAATCAAAACGCGTCAGCGTTTTCCGAAATTATTAATTGTTAATCGTTAATTGTTAATTGAACTGCGCGATAAACTGTAATCTGAACGCTTATCTTATAAACGAAAGGACTGATACCGTGATCCGAAGAGCAACCGAAAACGATATCCCGCGGGTGCTGGCGCTGCTTTCGCAGGTGCTGGAGGTCCACGCGCGCATCCGGCCGGATATCTTTATTCCCGGCACAACAAAATACGGCGAAGAAGATCTCAAAGCCATGTTCCGGGACGAAAAAAGGCCCGTATACGTGGCGGAAAACGAAAACGGCAATGTATCGGGGTACGTGATGTGTCAGCTGAGAGAACCGCCCTTTACTTCCACCATGGTATCGGGCAGGACGCTGTTCATAGACGATCTCTGCGTTGATGAAACCGTGCGCGGGCAGCATATCGGCGAAGCGCTGTTCCGCTTCGCGGCCGATCAGGCGCGGCGGATGGGCTGCCGGGACGTGATCCTGAACGTGTGGGAGGGCAACGACGCGGCAAAACGGTTTTATGAGAAGATGGGCATGCGCCCCAGAGAAACGCAGATGGAACTGCTCCTGACGCAGACGGAAATGCGCTTTCCTTCAGAAACGGAGGATAGATTTTCGTAAACCGTTTTGCTTCCCTGCTCTGTTTTTCATACATTTATGAACAATAACGGCCAGCCGTAGGCAGTATAAGAAACCCCGCGTTCCGATGAACGCGGGGGATTTTTTTGATTGCCGGTTCATTCCGCTTCCGGCTGCGGAGCGGCTTCGGTCTGCGCCGCGGCGCGGCGGGCGCGCATCTCCTGCAGTTCGGCGTAGATCGCTTCTTTCTTCGCGCCGGTGTAGGTATCGAACAGATACGCGGCGGACGCCAGGAAATTGCCGAAAACGCCGCACAGCACGAACAGCATATAGATACCCTTCAGCGTCTTTACGGACTGTACGGCCTTCACCTCTTTGCCGGTCTCGTCTTTGTAGTTCGGCAGATAGCCGAGCCTGCCGAACACGATATTGTAAAGATTGGTGCGGAGGATATTGAACATGCTGCCCAGCATGCTCTGGGTGGAGGTGATGAAGCCCTCGGCGTGGATGGGCTTGCCGAAGCGCTTTTCGGCGTACCATTCCATGTAATCGGTGGAATCGCCCACCATCACCTTCTTGGACGCGGCGATGGCGTTGTTCGGCATACCGGCGAGGCCGATCATCAGCCCCACCAGGAAGCGGCGTTTGTGCATGGTTTCTTTTGAGAACTTCGCGCCCAGCAGCCCGAGGATCGAATAGAACACCCCCGTATAGG
>JAFRSZ010000067.1 GCA_017439205.1 Clostridia bacterium | reverse complement strand
TCTGACGCAAAAATAAACGTTGCCGACACCTCACCGACACCCCGCCACCGTAGGCACAAATCTAAACATGCAACTAACCGTCGTGCTCCCAACAAGGGATTTTTTTGCAAGCATTTTTCCGCGTTTTTTCACGATTGGTCAAATCTGTGTTATTCTCCATCAAACGCGATCTATCAGGAACCGGACGCTTCATATGTTCAGATCGGCAGAAAATACGTCGACTGTGTTATTGCCTCCGTCGTTTTTCTGTTGCAATTACGGAAAACCCGGTGTATAATAGGCGTGCAAATACAGATAAGGAGTTTATCGGTATGAAGAAATTATTTGCATTGATCATTACAGCCGCGTTGATCCTGTCGTTTGCCGCGTGCGGCGGTTCCGGCAAAAACGACCCGTCCGAACCCGACGCGAAAGACACGGACGCGCAGGTTTCGCAAAGCGAAGCGGTCACGGTGGACGCGGCCGGCGAGCCCTCGGCGGAGCAGCCGGACGACGACGCGCTGATCGAAGCCGAAAAAGCAAAGCTCACGGGCAAATGGACGATGAACGGCGTGGAAGAGATCTCGCTGGTGTTCAACGAGGACGGGACCGGGAGATACACCTTTATGTCCGATAAGAATATCGGCTTTACTTATGTTGTGTCTGTTTCGCACGAAACGTACGGCAACGGAGCCGCCTATAACGATTTTCTGCTGAATATGACCTACGAGACCGGCGAGGTTGAAGATATCATCTTTTTCTTCAACGAGGAAACCGGTAACCTCGCTTTCCACAACAGCGAAAACGGGGGCTACAGCGGCGTGATCGACTACGCCGAATGGACGAGAAAATAACGTAAGATTTATAAAGCGTGAACGCGAAAGGAGACGAAACGATGTCTGCGGTAAAAACCCTGTTCAAAGCCGGCGTCGGCGCCGGGGCGCTGGTACTCGGCGCGGGAGCGCTGGTATACGAATGCGCCCTGAACACGAAGATCAACAGCTTTTTCATCAACAAGTTCGACGACACGCGGCCCGATCTGGAGAACGCCCCGCAGGTAAATACCGCTCCCGCCGGGCCGGACTGGTTCGACACCCACAAGGGCGAAGATCAGGTGATCTCAACCGAAGCCACCGGGCGCACCCACGCGTACGTCATACGTACCGATGAACCCTCCCACAAATGGGCGGTGCTGTGCCACGGCTTCAACTCTTCGCCGAAATCCTCCGCCGTTTACGCGGAGCACTTCTATAACCTCGGCTATAACTGCGTGGTGCCCTCGATGCGCGCCTGGGGCAACGACGAGAACCGCTACTGCTCCATGGGGTACCGCGATAAGGATATCTGCAGGGCGTGGATCGATTACATTGTGATCATGGACCCGGAAGCGCAGATCGTGCTGCACGGCTATTCGATGGGCGCGGTGACCATTATGCTCGCCACCGGCGAAACGCTGCCCGAACAGGTGAAGGCGGCGGTTGCGGACTGCGGCTTCACCACCTGCTGGGAACAGTACGCGAACGTAATAAAGCACTATGCCCATCTCCCCTCTTTTCCGCTGCTGAACGCGATCAACGTGATCTCCATCGCGCGCGGGAACTTCGATATCCGCAAGAACCGGCCGATCGACGCGGTAGCGCGCAGCGTAACGCCTACGGTATTCCTGCACGGCACGGCGGACGATTTTGTGAAGTTTGAAATGATGGACCGGCTCTATGAAGCCTGCGCCGCGCCGAAAGCGAAACAGGCCATCGAGGGCGGGCTGCATGCCGCGTCGGTGGAGAAAGACCCCGCGCTTTACTGGAAAACGGTGGACGAATTCCTGAAGGATTATATTACCGTGTAACGAAAGCGAGGCGCCCTTATGGGTTTTCAGTTTGATAAAGAATATTGTATTTCAGCGTTCAAAACGCTTTTGGGCGCGGACAGTACCACCGGCCAATATGAAGAGGTACAGCGCGTTCTGTGAGGCCTGCTGGATGAGATCGGCGTACCCTACCGGCTGACCCGCAAAGGCGGCGTGATCGCCGACGCCGGGGGCGAGGGAGACGCGCTGGCAGTGACCGCGCATCTGGACGACATCGGCCTGATGGTGCGCCACGTAAATGCGGACGGCACGCATATCGACGGGCTGGAAAACACATTCAAACTTCTGATGCAGTATATTACCGGGTGAACGAACAACAGAATACGGCACGATGAGAAAGAGGATCCGCCGGCGGATCCTCTTTGTCTTTGTTGGTATTACCACAAATCCGGTGGAATATTCCTTACATTCGTTGCTTGATTCGTATTTTGAAGAACGCAGCCGCCAAAACGCTTTATTATAATAAACGCTGCCTGTATCAAGATAAACGCCTAATCCTCGGTTCTTCGCATAATCTGTATTACGCGGATGCGTTAATGAACGATCGCCTTATAAGCAAGATCCACCGCCTTATCCGGCAGCAGCTCCAACGTCATCAGAAGCTTGCCGGTGCACACCTTGTATTTGATGCGGGGCAGCTTTGCAGTAAGGGCAAGGATCAGCTTGCGGGCAAGCTTTTTCGGATCGTGATCCAGCCCCAGCTCCATGGTCATCATCGGCTTCATGGTGGTTAATATCTTCTTGAAATAGTTGGTGGTTTCAATGGCCCGATCAAAATCGCGGTAGATCTTATCTGTGAGCTGGGTCTTGAAGGAACCGGGCTGCAGCTTGATCACCGGGATATCCAGATACATCAGCTCCCGGCGCAGGGAATCGTTATAGGCCTCCACCGCGTATTTGGTCATGGTGTAAGGGCCGTTGAAGGGCTGGGGCGTCATCCAGCCGCTTTCGGAAGAGCAGTTGATAATGCGGCCGTGGCCGATGCGCACCATCTCAAAAAAGCGCTTGTTCACGCGCACCATGCCCATCACATTCACGTTCAGCATTTTTTCGATCTCGTGAACGCAATCCCCCTCCACCATACTGGTAAAGGTATGGATGCCCGCGAAATTCACTACGGCGTCAAGCCGGTAGGTATAGCCGCGCACGGTGTTATAGGCCGCTTCTATGCTCTCTTCGCTGGTCACGTCCAGCGGCAGCGGGATCACGTTTTCGATCTCGCCGAGAGAAGCCAGCTTTGCGGCGTTGGTGCCGCCCGCGAATACGGTA
>JAFRSZ010000066.1 GCA_017439205.1 Clostridia bacterium | reverse complement strand
TGCCGCTCGTCGGCGCCGCGGTTGAAGCGTCCGTTCCCGTCGGCGCGGGCGGCTCTTTTTTGCAGGCGGCAAACAAACAGGCGCAAACGGCGAAGCAGAGCGTCAATGCCGCGATCATTTTTTTCATCTGTAAAACCTCCTGTTTTTGATTTCCAGAAACAGTATAATACAATAACGGCCTTCGGCGCAAGCCCTATTCTGCGCCGCAGATCCGTATGTTTCTTTTTTTCCTTGTTTTTTTCTCCGGCGCAGGGTATAATCAGGCTTGTGATCCGTTATCGTTCACGGCGATCAACGGTATCAGAATAAAAAACGTTCAAAAAGGTGCCTTTATATGAAGAAAAAACTGAAAATACTTATCCCCGTCGGTACTGTCCTCGCCCTGATCGCCGCGTTCCTGATCTATACCGGCGTGTATTACCGGGCGGACGATATGGCGCTTGCCGCCGTGCGATCGGAACAGGCCGTCAGCGTATCGGAAACGGATTACGGCTGGTTTTTCGACGGGCCTTCCGAGCAGGATCTGCTCGTGTTCTATCCGGGCGCGAAAGTGGAGGAAACCGCCTATGCGCCGCTGATGCGCCTGTTCGCCGAACGGGGCATGGACGTCTGTCTGGTAAAAATGCCCTTTCATCTCGCGTTTTTCGGCCTGAACAGAGCGGACGACGTATTTGCCATGTATTCCCATGAAAACCGCTATATCGGCGGGCATTCGCTGGGCGGGGCCATGGCTGCGGAATACGCCGCCGGTCACGGCGGGGACCTGTCCGGCGTGATCCTGCTTGCCGCCTACCCCACGAAACCGCTTGACGGGCGTCTTCTTCTGCTCAGCGTATACGGCTCCGAGGACGGCGTTCTGAACACGCAGAAGGTCGCCGAAGGCCGACAGTACGCCCCCGTGCGGTATACGGAGCAGATCATTCCCGGCGGCAACCACGCGCAGTTCGGCAATTACGGCGCGCAGAAGGGCGACGGCGTCGCCATGATCTCCGCCGCGGCGCAGCAGGAGCAAACGGCCGAGCTGATCCTGCAGACCGTCCTGCGGGCGGATATCGACACTTGAAAAAAGAATCGGGGAGATAAAAAAATGAAGAAAAAGAACACGTTGGATTTTCAGCAAGCCGTAAAAATATATCAGGCCGATCCCACGCCGCAAACGCTGCGGCGCGCCGCGTCCCTGCTGCGGGAAGAGATGACCGTTTCCGAAAAGCTCTATACGTTAAAGGGCCACGCGCTGGGAACCACGGCGAAGAACTTTCTTACAAAGGGGCGGTATTATAACGGCGAGGCTTACGCCGCGGGCGGCTGCAAAAGGCTCGGGATCCCGCCGGTGCTGTTTACGGACGGTCCCCGCGGTATCGTGATGCGCCGCGGCACCTGCTTCCCTGTGCCCATGCTGCGCGGTGCGAGCTTTGACGACGACCTTGAATACCGCATCGGGCAGGCCATGGCCGACGAAGCCGTGGCAGGCGGCGCGAACCTGTTCGCCGGGATCTGCATCAACCTTCTGCGAAACCCCATGTGGGGCAGGGCGCAGGAGACCTACGGCGAAGACCCGTACCTTCTGGGAAGGATGGGCGCGGCGCTCACCCGCGCGGTGCAGGAAAAAGGCGTGATCGCCTGCCCGAAGCACTACGCCCTCAACAGCATCGAGGACCTGCGCTTCAGCGTGAACGCCGTTTGCGACGACGCCGCTCTTTACGACGTATACCTGCCCCATTTCAAAAAATGCATCGACGCGGGCGCCATGTCGGTCATGGGCGCGTACAACCGCGTCAACGGCGTGTACTGCTGCGAAAACAAACGCCTGCTCACCGATATTTTGCGAAACGAGTGGGGCTTCGAGGGCTTTGCGCTCTCCGATTTCTTCTTCGGCGTCTATAACGGGCCGCGCTCGCTTTCCGCGGGGCTGGACGTGGAGATGCCCTATATCTTCCGCTACGCGCTGCTGGGCGCGGCGCTGAAAAAAGGGAAGATCTCGGGATCGCAGGTCGATACCGCCGTGGAGCGGGTGCTGCGGGCGCTCATCTCCACCGTGCCGCTGCAGAAAGAGACGCCCAAAAGCGCCGTCCTCTCGCCGGAGCATATCGCTCTGGCGCGTCAGGCGGCGGTAAAGGGCACGGTGCTGCTGAAGAACAGCGGCGTCCTTCCCCTGCCCGGGAACGCGAAGATCGCCGTGGTTGGCCGGTACGCCGATACCGAAAACGTGGGCGACCACGGCAGCAGCCGGGTGTACAGCCCCCATACCGTAACCCCGTTCGAGGGGCTCAGGACGCGGTTCGGCGAACAGAACGCGGCGTTATATAACGGCTGCGATCCGAAAAAGGCCGCTGCCGCCGTGAAAAACAGCGAATATATCGTTCTTTGCGTGGGCAGCGACTGGCTGCAGGAGGGCGAGTTCCTCGTAAACATGGGCGATATCAAGAAGAAGCCCAAGGGCAGCGGGGGAGACCGCGCGAGCCTGCGTCTGCCGCCGGAGGACGTAAAGCTGATCCGGGCGATGGCGAAAACGGGCAAAAAGCTGATCGTGAACGTGATGGGCGGCAGCGCCTTCGCGATGCGCGAATGGTCCGATCTTGCACACGCGATCCTGATGTCGTTTTACAGCGGCATGGAGGGCGGCGCAGCGCTGGCGGATATCCTCAGCGGCGACGAGAACCCCGGCGGGCGGCTGCCGTTCACGGTCGCCGAAAACGAGGCGGATTACCCGCCGTTCCCTCGCGTGGGCAGCGCCGAAAAGGACGTTTATTACGGCTATTACCACGGCTACACGCTGTTTGACAAAAAAAACAAGCCCGTGCAGTTCCCCTTCGGGTACGGGCTTTCATATACCGCGTTCCGGCTTTCCGGCGCGAAAGCGGAAAAAACGGAAACCGGCGCTGTCGTTTGTGTAGACGTTGAAAACGCCGGCGACAGGGCGGGTGATACGGTGGTGCAGGTCTACGCCTCTTCCGTCGGCGCGAAATACGACCGCCCCGTGAAGCTGCTGAAGGGCTTTCGCAGGGTAACGCTCGCACCGGGCGAAACGAGAGAGATCAAGGTGAACGTGGCGGCGGAGGATCTGCGGTTTTGGTCCGCGGGGCGCGCGGCCTTCGGGCTCGACCCGGCTTACGCGTTTTCCGTCACCGAAAACGGCGTGGATTTCCTGTCCGCCGGAACGCTGCCGTTCACGGAGGATGAACGATAAAAACGGACGTTACCGGTCCCGGGCGGCGTCCTTCGCCGTTTCTTCTTTATATACCCTGCGGGCTCGGATCAGCACCGCGATGATCGCGGCGGTCAGATATACGAACATCATAACGAGGCACGTCGCTTCGTTTGCAAAGAGCGCGGTCAGCGCGGTGAGCAGCCCCGCGACCGTCAGCGCCGCGGCGCCGAAGCGGTTCGTCTTCATCCACGTTACGTCGTTATCCATATGGCAGGGTCTTCATTTTTTCCACGTCGAACCGGCGGAAGAACGGGGTGATATCCTTGCCGTATTCGGTGTATTTTACAGCGAGTTCTGCGCAGGCGCGGGCGTCGGAATCCGCCTTGTGATGGTCCAGAGGGATCCCGTACAGCTCGCACATGTCGGCGAGGCCGTGGTGTGACATATACGGGTAAAACCGGCGTGCCATGCGGCAGGTGCAGGCGTAAGAGAGAAACGCGGGGCAGTCGATCTCATAATGCCGCAGGCACTTTGCCAGCACCGTCATATCAAACTGCGCGTTGTGCGCCAGCAGCAGGTTTTCCGAAAACGCCGGACCGATGCGCTCCCATAATGCGGGAAAGGTCATCTTTCCGCGCACGGCCTCCGGCGTGATGCCGGTCAGCGCGATGTTGAAGGCGTCGAATTCCGTTTCGGGATCAATAAGCACGCCCGTGCTCTGCGTGATCTCGCCGTCTTCGATCACGGCGATCCCGATGGCGCTGATGCGGTCGTTGCGGTGGTTCGGCGTTTCCACGTCGAAGGCGATCATCGGAAGCATGCTTTTATCCCTTCAGCCTGAATATATCCTGTTCTTTGATGAAGTCCACCGCCTGCCGCATCAGAGCGTCCTGCGGGTCCTCGTTCGCGAACACGGCGGGGTCGTCCCGGAAATTGCGCTCCAGAAACCCGTGCACCGCCTTTTCGTATTCTTTATATACGGTGCTCACCCCGGCGGCGCGCAGCTTTTCGGCGTACGCTTCCCCTTGAGGCAGCAGGGGATCTCCCGCGCCGGAAGTCACGATCACCGCGTCCGCGAGCCCCTTCAGGTCTGCGGGGTCGGCATTGGCGGGAGAGAGCAGAACGCTCTCCTTCGGCATTTTTTCAAACAGCACTTTGTCCGCGAGACCGTTGAGCGCTTTCGCGCGCGTGCCGGTGAGGTTCACGTAGCTCGCGAGGCTGAAGTTTACGTAATTCAGAAACGGGTAGCACAGTACTTGTGTGCGAATCTTCATGCCGCGGTCGCGCAGTAACATGGCGGCGCCGGCGCAGATGTGCCCGCCTGCGGAATACCCCGCCACGGCGGCGTGGTCCCGCAGGATATGGTATTCGTCCGCCCGGGCGAGAAAGTATTCCACCGTATCGGCCACTTCGGTCTGCTGGTAGGGGAATGGGTATTCGTCCAGAAGGCGGTAATCAATGTTCACCACCATGCATTCCAGATGGTTTGCGAGGTACTGGCTCTGCAGGTCCACCCCCTCGGCGTCGCCGAAGATCCACGATCCTCCGTGGATGTTGAACAGCACGGGCAGGGCCTCGCCGCCCTTCGCGGGGCGGTAGATCCTGCCGCGCACCTCCGGCAGACGGACGCGCGGCACGGTATAGGCGTACCCGAGATACGGCCCGGGGTTGTGGTCCTTTTTTCTTTTATTCGCCAGAAACAGATGCACGGGGGAAAGGTAGAGCTTCATGGAAACCTCCAAACAGAATGAACGATGATAAATGAAAAATGAACTTATGAATGAACAATTCCGAATTCCGCATTCCGAATTCCGAATTCCGAATTAAATAAATCTCCGCTCCGGATCAGTTGTTCGCCGTCGAAACGGAGCAGGTGATCGGCTCGCCCTCGGTCAGCCAGACGTTGAGCGGGGTCACGCTGACGCTGTAGGTCGTACCGGCCGCAAGGCCCGTCACGGTGCACGAAAGCGTTTCGGGGATCGGCTCGAAGTAATATTCTGAATAGATCTCTTTTACGATCTTCTTCAGCGGGTGTTTGGCGTCCTTTAACGTGATGCGGTACCCGTAAACGCAGATATCGTCTTCCGCCTGCGGGAAGCTCAGCGTTACGGAGTCCGCGGTCGCGCCGGTCACGGTCACGGCGTCGCCTGCCTCAAAGTAAGGCGTTGAGGCGGTCTTCCTGCGCGCGCTGGTGTAAACGTAGTTCGAGGCGTCGGCGGGGGAGTGCACCAGATACACGAGCTGCTTTTCGGGGTCGTCGGTGGTGGCGGGGGTCTTCATGAAGTCCTCTGTGAGGATGTTGTAGGGCTGCAGGCGCACGCGGTTGGCGGCGTCCACCTCAACAATGAAATACTGCGCGGCGTTGCGCGCGCCCGCGGGCACGGTCTCGTCGCCGATGTCGCGTTCCATCTCAAAGTAATTGAGCGTGCCGGTGCCCACCGTGGTATAGCTGTTCTGCCAGATATCCAGCGGGTTGTTGATGGGCCCGTGGGAATGGCCCGAGAAGTTGATCACCTGCGGATACTGGGCGTACACCATGTGCAGCGGCAGGAACATCTGCGTAAACCAGCTCCGGCTCACGTAAACCGTGTTCCAGATGTGGCCGTGCTGCATCGTGAAGATCGGCTTGTTCGGGTCGTCCTTGGCGGCCTCTCTGAGCTGTTTGCTCATCCAGTTGATCTGGGTGGGCGTGTGCCAGGTATCGGAGGGATCCGGCGACAGACCGATAAAGTGAAAGCCCTTCACAACCACGTGCTTGTCGAGCGCCTCGTTCATGTTGCGCACGTAGCCCTCGTGGCCGGTCTGAGCGAATTCATGGTTGCCCATGACCGTGATCATCTGCGTTTCGGCGCGCTTGTTTTCGGCGATCACGGCGTTCAGGATCTTATATTCCGCCTCTGAGCCGCTGTCGCAGTTGTCGCCCACCAGCACCACCGCGTCCAGACACCTGTAACCGGTCTGGGCGTCGCTGTAGGTGTAGGCGGTCTGAAACAGCTTCGCAAGCCGTTTTGCCGTGGTGTCGTCGCCCGCGTTGATGTGTACGTCCGAGGCCACCGCGAAGCGGAACACCGGCGTGAATTCGCCGTCGATCTCATCCTCCAGCGCCTTTTCCAGCGTCTGCTGCTTCGTTTTCGTGATCGGGGAGATCCCCGTCACCAGCATGATGAGCGCCAGGCCCACGCAGAGCACCGCGAATAAATGTCTGATCTTTTCCATAAACCCACCTCATTATTTCATTGTAAACAATTATACCATACGTGATTTCGGCGCGCAAGAGCAAAATCCTTTTTGCGTCCGGAGTTCTTCTACGTGGTTAAATGATTCGGACGTTTCAAAACGTTGACGCGCGTCTGCGGTTATTCCTCATCCTTCAGGTGGATGTTCCAGCCCGTATCTATTTTCTTCTTTACTTTTTTCACGGTTTCAGCATCCAGATCGGGCCAGTCGACCACCGTTGTCGCTTTATCTTTGACCAGATGCGCCTTTTCCGCGCATAAGGCAAGCGGCGTATCGGCAAGGGAATCGGAATAAAAATTGTCGATCACAGGGAATCCGTGGTCAAAAATATACTTCGCCTTTTCCTTCGCGTACATCAGATTGTTCAGAAAAACGCCGAACTCACGGTCGAATTCGGTCGCCATGTAATTCACCCCGAGCCTTTTTGCGATCGGCCCGATGATGCAGTCCGGAGATGCGCTGATAATGAGATCGTCCGGCCTTTTCTGCGCCAGATACCATTCGGATATCCTGCTCTCGTATTTGTCCCAATACCGCTCGATCTGCACGTCGAAATCATCGACCATCGTCAGATAGCTGAACATTTTGCGCTGCAGCTGATAATTCGGTATTTTGCCTCTTTGGTGTTGTATGATACTCTTTAACAGCCCCGGAACATACGTGGCCAATAATTTCGGATGGCGTTTCACACACCATAAAGCAAATCCTATGGAACAATCAGAATAAAAAATCGTTCCGTCAAAATCATATACGTTCATCTGTTTTATCTCTTATTCCTTATTGTTAAAATACTATAACAAATATAACAAAAAACCGGCTGATATTCAAGTAACAGTTATCTTGTTTATGTTGAAAATTTCTTTTTGAGTTCAGTTTTTCACCGTTCATCGTTCAACGCCTTTTTTATCACCGGCTCTAACGCGTTTGCCATTGAATAAAATCCCAGGTCGTTCGGGTGGCAGTTGTCCACGGTGCCGTCGTCGCCCGCCATAGCCATCAGCGCGGGGCCGTCCAGCAGATACACGTTTTCGTCCCCGGCGGCGCGGGCGTTCTCATAGGTGCGGCGCACGATCTCCCGCCGCCTGAGCTCGTCATCGGTCAGCCGGTATTTCGGGCGGGAGAGCATGATTACCGGCAGCGTCGGCTGCGCGCTGCGCACACGCTGAAACAGCCGTTCGTGCGTGGCTTCCAGATGCGCCGGGTCGGGGGCGTTGTGGTCGTAATCCAGCACGAAAACGCTCATTTTCAGCCCCGCGATATAGTCCGCGATGCTGTCTTCTCCCTTGGCGTTTCCCGAAAAACCGAGGTTCAGATGGTCCGTGTTCAGCCGGCG
The DNA here is from genome assembly GCA_017439205.1 of Clostridia bacterium. Lineage (GTDB taxonomy): Bacteria > Bacillota > Clostridia > Oscillospirales > Acutalibacteraceae > RUG806. The sequence goes on along the minus strand of JAFRSZ010000066.1, from coordinate 712 downwards.
GGAAAGGATGTTCTGGTATGCGTTGCCCGGGCGCGAGGCGCATCCTCCCTGTGTGATCGAGGAGCCGTAGAATACCGCCGGAGGGATCTCCCGGTACGGGGCGGGCGGCAGAACCCGGGCGTCCGCCGCGAGCCCGATCGCAAGAAGCGTCACATTGGCGTACAGCGGCATATGTATTGTGATCTCCCGCATTTTTACGCCTTCAAGGTACGCCGTGCTCTCGTAGCCCCGGCGCATGTCGGATGCGGGCACGAAGGTGCGCTCGTACGCGCCGTCCGCGTACAGATCGAAGCCCGCGGAGCCCGTGAGAGGGAAGTGGGGCATCTGATCCACGCCGTCCATCTTCGCGTTGATCACGATATATGGGCTGTCTGTGCGAAAGCGCACGCGCCCGCCGGCGGTGTTGGCGTGCAGATAATAAACCCCGTCGTTCACGCGTTTCGCCACGGCCTTCGGCAGGCGGCGGAACCGTCCGTCCTCATAAAACACGCCGCAGATCCCGAAGGGCGCTTTGCGCGGGTCGTAGAACACCGCGTCCGCAGGCGCGTCTTTTGATTCCACCTTGAAATTGACGTCGACGTCGAAAATCCGTTTCATTTTTATATCATCCTTTCGGTATTGACTTTCGGGCAGAAAATCCCTACAATGATAGCTGTATTAAACTGCTGAGGAGAGAGCATATGGACCGTTATGACGTTGTGATCATCGGCGC
>JAFRSZ010000065.1 GCA_017439205.1 Clostridia bacterium | reverse complement strand
CGTCTCGACGCCCCGCCAAGTATATTGTTTGAAACCGTTATTTACAAAGCGAATTACCAACATATTCGTATGTAATTAACATATGTTAAATTCTATGGTTCGCGGGGCGTCGAGACGCCGCCCCCTACGGGAGGGTATCCTAAACCGCGCGACAAACTGCAATTTGGAAACAAAAACCGGCCCCGTTTTCGGAGCCGGTCTTTTCGGAATGTGTGGGGTTGGGGAGTTCAATCGTCCGCCATGCGCGCCTGCTTGATCTCTTCGTCGGTTACCTCATATGCTTCACCGTGTTTCACCTGCGTGATCACGATCAGACCCAGCAGGAACATGATCGCGGAGAAGAGGAACATGTAGTTGTAGTCGTCGTTGAACAGGCCGATCAACAGACCGCAGAGGATCGGTCCCGTTACGGAAGCGGACATCGTAGCCGTGTAGTAATAGCCGGTAAAAGTGCCGACGTATTCTCTGCCGCCGATGCTGAGCACCAGAGGAAGCGTGTTGATGTTGATGCATCCGATCGCCGCGCCGCCGATGATCAGAGCGATCCAAAGGCAGATCCAGGTGAATTTGTTTACGGAGCCGTCGTCTGCCTTCGGCAGGATCTGAGAAACGGTAAGATAGATCGCAAACATGATCACAACGCCCGTCAAGCCGATCATGATGGTCCTTTTTCTGCCGAGCTTTCTGCCCATGATGCCCGAGGGGATGCCGAATACGGCGAGTGAGACGGCGAATACAGCCATCATCAGCGTGGAGTATACCGGCTTTACGTGCAGCGTTTCGTTTGCGAAATTCGTGAAGTTCGGAATGATGGATTCAAAAGCGTTGTTGATCAGGAACAGCGCGGCCAGCATAACGATCAGGCTCTTCTTTGCCTCTTTTGAGATGGGCAGGTTCTTGATCTTGATCTTGGCGGGCTTTTCCTGCGCGTCTTCCTTCTGCAGGGATACCTTGGCGGAGAGATCGTATTCCTTGTTCTTTTTATAGAAGAAAAACAGCACCACGATGCAGAGCACGGCGATCACGGCCGTGATCACGAATACCGGCGTGTAGTTTACATAGGTGGGATAGCCCTTTGCGTCCAGGATCAGGTTCCCGGCTTTGTCAATGAGCTGGCCGAATTCGTTCGTGGGGGCCTTTCTCAGCGCGTGACTCATCTCTGCAAATCCGAGGATGCCGACGAGCGCCGCGGCGATGGAGCCTACCACAAAGCCGAACATCTGCCCGATACCGCCCATGATGTTGATCACGGCGTTGGCGTCGCTCTGCATTTCCGAGGGGGTAAAGTCCGGCATCAGCGAGACGACGGGGGAGCGCCATACCGACATGAAAAAGTTGAAGCAGATGATCACGCTCATCATCAGCAGGATGCTCAGCCCCAGTGTTTTTGTAAGCGCCGCCACCGGAATAAAGCAGAAGAACAGCGCGCAGATCGGCATGCATATCAGAATGTAGGGCATGCGTTTACCGAGCGGGGAACGCGTGGTATCGCTCTTCTTGCCGAAAAACGGCTGGAATACCACGCCGAATATGTTATCAATGGTCATGATTGCGTTTACGATCAGCGCAACCGAGATCCATGAGAGCCATGCGTGGTTGTTGATAAACTGAATAAACGGGCTGTTGCCGGCGAATACCTCGGTGAGCTTCCCCTTCAGTATCACGGGTACGTAAGAATTATAAACCGACCAGAGCAGCATGCATCCCATAAACCCGAAGCCGATCAGGATGGTTCTGCCATAGTTCAGTTTGCTCTTGGATTTGTCAGACATTCTGAAATCCTCCTGCGTTGATATAGTCGGACATGAATCCGCTTTTATCATTATAACAGGTAAAGGATTCTTTTTCAATATGTTTTTGTGATTTTTTGACAATAACAGCGGCGTCGGAAGACGCGTGCGGAGCTTCAAATTGGAATTATACAAGTTTTCAACACGCAAAAAGCCGCTCCGATCGGAGCGGCCCGGAAACAATGCTGTTTGTGAGATCAAAAGATGCCCTGCTGGTACATGGCGTCGGCAACCTTCTTGAAGCCCGCGATGTTCGCGCCCTTCACAAGGTCGTAGCCCATGCCGTATTCCTCGGCGGCAGCGGCGCTGATATCGTGGATGTTCTTCATGATGTGCTTCAGCTTTTCGTCCACTTCCTCTGCGGTCCAGCTGTAACGCATGGAGTTCTGGCTCATTTCGAGCTCGGAAACCGCCACGCCGCCCGCGTTCACGGCCTTTGAGGGGGCCACTACGCACTTGGTTTTCAGGAATTCAAGCGCGTCGTTGGAGGTGGGCATGTTGGCCACTTCGATATAGTATTTCACGCCGTTGGCGGCGATCTTCTTCGCGGATTCCATCAGCACGTCGTTCTGCATGGCGCAGGGCATAACGATATCGACCTTCTCGCCCCAGGGCTTCTCGCCGGGGAAGAATTTAACGCCGAACTTATCGGCATACTGCTTTACGCTGCCGGGATCCTTCGCGCGCATTTCGAGCATGAAATCCACCTTTTCTTCGGTGGAAACGCCGTCCGGATCGTAGATGTAACCGTCGGGGCCGGAAAGGGTTACCACCTTGCCGCCGAGCTGCATCATCTTTTTCGCAACGCCCCAGGAAACGTTGCCGAAGCCGGAGATCGCAACGGTCTTGCCCTTGATATCGTCGCCGAAATGATCGAGCACGCTCTGCAGATAATATACCGCGCCGTAACCGGTGGCCTCGGGACGGATCAGCGAACCGCCGTAAGAGATGCCCTTGCCGGTGAGCACGCCGTTCTGGAACGAGGAGGTCAGCCTGCGGTACTGGCCGAACAGGTAGCCGATCTCACGGCCGCCCACGCCCATATCGCCTGCGGGCACGTCCACGTCCGGCCCGATGTATTTGAAAAGTTCGCGCATAAACGCCTGGCAGAAGCGCATGATCTCGGCATCGCTCTTGCCGTTGGGATCGAAATCAGCGCCGCCCTTCGCGCCGCCGATGGGCAGGCCGGTAAGGGAGTTCTTGAAGATCTGCTCAAAACCGAGGAACTTCAGAATGCCGCTGTATACGTTCGGCTGGAAGCGCAGGCCGCCCTTGTAGGGGCCGATGGCGGAATTGAACTGATAGCGGTAGCCGCGGTTGACCTGCACGTTGCCGTTGTCGTCGAGCCAGGTCACGCGGAAGGAGAACGCACGGTCCGGCTCTACAAGACGGCCGAGAATATCGGCCTTTTCATATTCCGGATGCGCTTCGATCACGGGCTCGATGCTGGAGAAAACCTCTTCAACGGTCTGGATAAATTCAGGCTCGTCTGCGTTTCTGGCCTTCACTTTGTCGATGGTTCTTTGAATGTAACTGTTCATATATTGCCTCCATATATAATGATCATTCAAAAAATTAATATATAAAATTTATGTATAATGTTTTTATCATAAATATTGTTAATAGAATAATCTCTCCGTTTCAAATTGTCAATAGGTTTGAGGCAGTTTCCCGGTCGTGTCGGGAATAATTGTGCAAAACATATATGAAATTACCGGATTTGATTTAAAAATATATACAATTTACAAATATTACCAATAGAAATCTTTTTGTGAAAAACGACTAATTCCGCCGCAGCCGTCAACACTGTTTTCAGAACGGTAAAAAGGGCGGGAGCGCAGTGCAGTATAACAGGGTAGAGATCACTTCGGTGAACACGTCAAGGCTGAAGGTCCTCACGGAAGCCGAGATCGCCGATCTGATGCATAAAACGAAGGCGGGCGACAAAAAGGCGAGGGAAGCGCTGATCACCGGCAACCTGCGGCTGGTGCTTTCGGTGGTGCAGCGGTTTTCTGGAAGGGGCGTTGATCCGGACGACCTGTTTCAGGTGGGCTGTATCGGGCTCATCAAGGCGGTGGACCACTTCGACGTATCTCTGGGGCTGAAATTCAGCACCTATGCCGTGCCGATGATCATCGGCGAGATCAGGCGCTTTTTGCGCGACAACAACCCCGTGCGGGTGAGCCGCAGCATGCGCGATACGGCATACCACGCGATGCTCGTCAAAGAGGAGCTCACAAACGAACTGCACCGGGAACCCACGGTGGAAGAGATCGCAGCGCGGCTGGGTACGGACCGCGAAAAGGTGATCGTGGCGCTGGAGGCGGTGGTGGAGCCGATCTCGTTATATGAGCCGGTATATACCGACAACGGCGAATCGCTGTATGTTGTGGACCAGATCGGCTCGTATGAAACCGAGAGCGACTGGATCGACGAGCTGACCATGCGCGAAGCGCTCAAAAACCTGCCCCCGCGGGAGAAGAAGATCCTCTCGCGCCGGTTTATGGCGGGCAAGACCCAGATCGAGGTGGCCGAAGAGATCGGCATCAGCCAGGCGCAGGTCTCGCGCCTTGAAAAGAGCGCGATGGGAAAACTGAAGGGAAAGTAAATTGCAGTTTAGCGAGCGGTTCGGGATACCCTCCCGTAGGGGGCGGCGTCTCGACGCCCCGCACACCTTAATATTCATTATTACATTTCTGTTGAGGATAAGTTTTATATGCAATTCCAATACAAACAGGTGAAAATGTTCCCGACGTCGCGGGGCGGCGCGGGCCTCCGGGGGAGGCCTCTGCCGCAAGGCAGAAGCGCTTGACCGAACCGGCAGGCGAGACCGAGACGCCGCCCCCTACGGTGAGGTGGTTCAAACCGCCCGACAAACTGAAATTTGAACCGCTGAACGATGCTTTCAGAATATGGTATAAAAATACAAGAAGCCGTGAAAGAATATGCGTTGTGTGCATTCGCTTGCTTGACAATGGAAAGAATGGTGCTATAATATAAAAAATAATTATTTTATGGGAGAAATTCAATATGAGCGTTACCAGAGAAAGCTTCGGCTTTATGCCGGACAACACCGAGATCTTCAAGTATATCATTGAAAACGCCTGCGGCACCGAGGTGCATATCATTACGCTCGGCGCCACGCTGCAGTCGCTTTTCTTCGCGGATAAAAACGGCGTGAAGCGCGACGTGCTGCTGGGCTTCGACACGGTGGAGGACTACCTCGAAAAATCCAACTATCAGGGCGCTACGGTGGGCCCGTTCTGCAACCGCATCGGCGGCGCTTCGATCGATATCGGCGGCAAACACTATGAGCTTGTTGCCAACGAAAAGGGCGTGACCAGCCTGCACTCCAACGGCGAATTCTCATTCCGCCCGTGGAAGGCCATCGTTCCGGACGCGGACTGTGTGGAGCTCTCTTACGTGTCGCCGGACGGCGAAGGCGGATTCCCCGGCGAGACAAAGGTTCAGGTGCTTTTCAGGCTTTCGCAGGATAATAAGCTCAGCATCCGGTACCACGGCGTTTCCACCAGAGACACCTTCCTCAATTTCACGAACCACGCGTATTTCAACCTGAACGGCTACGACGCAGGCGATATCCTGGGGCACACACTGCGCCTGAACGCGGATGAATTCACCCCCGTGGACGAGCTTAGCATCCCCACCGGCGGCAACCTGCCCGTGGAGGGCACGCCCTTTGACTTCCGTACCGCAAAGCCCATCGGCCTCGAGATCGGCGCGGACCATGAGCAGCTGAAGATGACCGGCGGCTACGACCATAACTTCAAGCTTGCGGACGGCCCCCGCGAGTTGACCGAGATCGGCGAAGCCGTTTCTCCCGAGAGCGGCATTAAAATGAATATTTATACAACGCTTCCCGCCGTGCAGTTCTACGCAGGCAATTTCCTGAACGGCAAAACCGGCAAAGCGGGCAAACCGATGGAGAAGCGCTCCGGCTTCTGCCTTGAGACCCAGTATTTCCCGGATTCGCCGCACCACCCCGAGTTCCCCAGCTGCCTGTTCAAGGCGGGGGAAGAGTATGAGTCGGAGACAGTGTACGGGTTCGGACTTATTTGAGAGCGGAGACTTCTTTAATTCGGAATTCGGAATGCGGAATTCGGAATTATAATGACGAAGCTGTTGCATTTCATTTTTCATCATTTATCATTCATCAATTTATCATTCGTTCCATAATTTTCTTATAATTATTAAAAGAAGTATATTGACTTTTACAACATATTGCGTTAAAATATTGTGTAAGAGTAAAGAAGCTTCAGCGGAGGTGAATCAAATGAGAACAAAACGCATTCTGGCAGGCGCGCTCAGCCTTGTGCTGTGTGTGTCCGTACTGTTCGCGGTTCCTGCCATTGCATCTGTTTTCACCTTTGAAACACAATACGATTACGGCAGCGCCGATAAAGCATGGCTGACCGATCTTGTCATTAAAGAAGACATGAACGATCTCACAGCCGTGGGCGGCCGCTGCACGCTGGTCCCCGCGCCGGATTATCCCTATACGGAAACCGCCGCGTCCTTCAAAGAAGAAGTGGACCAGTTCTGCCGTTTGTATTCGCTGAACGAAAACACCCTGAAAGCTTCTTATCTCTATCTGTTTGAACTGCTCGGCTCCAATTCCTCCGTGTTTGCCGCGCAGGCGTCCGACGCGCAGGTGAAGAGCTACCTGCAGAGCCAGGGCGTTATCTATCCCGCAAGCGGTTCCGCCGATATGGACGTGCTCGCCAAGGCGCTCTACACCGCGATGCTCACGGGCGCGTTCCAGAATCTCACCGGTATCGATTCCGGCGCGGGCATCGGCCTCGAAAAAGCCCTTACCCAGTTTGTGCTCGAGCTCTCCGGATTCAGCGAGGCGGAGCTCTCCCGCTGGATGCCGAGCGGTAAGCTTGATTCGCTTGACGACTATATTCTCGCGGTATCCCGCATGACGCTGTGGTCCAACGGTTACGAAGCCGACGTGAACACCCCCGAAGACGAGGTGTACAAGCTGATGGCGGTCATGACCATCCGCAATCTCGGCGTCAGTGTGGATTCCGACGTATCCTTCTCCGAGCTGCAGTCGAAATACACCGCCGCCCTGATGGGCAAGCGCTACGGCGTTTCGGTTTCGCCCGCAAGGCTGAGCACCGCCATCAACAACGGCAGCGCCGCCTATTATATCCTGCAGCTGATCGGCCAGCAGCAGGGCCTCACCGTGCGCGAGGAAAACCAGCCGTATGAAGACGCGTTTTTATTCGTGGCGTCGCACAGCGATCTGTTCGACGTTGAAGAGGACGAGTTCTACGCCGATATCTACGCATACGATATTTACCTTTCCGCGCCGCGTTCCTCGCTGTGGATCTATCCCACTTCCTATTACGGCTCCATTGATTCTTCCGCCGTAACGGTAAGCTGCAACGGCAGCCCGATCAAGGATAATTATTATACGCAGGTACCCGTGAGCCCCACTGCCGACGTGCAGAAGCTCACCGTCACCGTGGACTGTACCGCCGGATCCGGCTCCGTAAAAGAATACGTGATCACCGTACACAGTGAAGACGCGATCAGACAGAGCGAGAACAAACCGGGCGGGGAAGATGCGAAAACCGATACCTCGAAAACGGTGCTCAGCTCCAACGCGATCGTATCGCGCATCCTCAACGCCGCAGGCGTCGATCCCGATGTGGCGGAGGCGGCGGGCAACCTGATCTACGTGCTGCCCGAGAACGTACAGAACGCGATCTCGTTTATCTCGCCCACCTTTAACGATCCTTCCGCCGCGGCCTCGGATACGCCGGCTGCCGCGCCCGTTGCGGCAACAGAGCCTGCTTCGTCCGCAGACGCCGCGCCGTTCATCAGCCGCCTTGACACCGTCGGCACTTATGTGAACAGCATGATCGGCGGTATCGACGGTATCGGCCTCGGGCAAAAATTCAAAGCCACCGGTTTTGACTATAACTTCGTTACAATTGGTCAATAAAAATTGCAGAATCGCCGGTGAAGCAGCATTCATCGGCATTCTTTTTTTGATCCCATAACAGCAGTATCCGTAAAGAAAGGAGCAGCGCTGCGCTTTGTCGGTACAAAACGTATTCCGCCGGGGGAAGGGCGGCGGCAGGCGCGCGCACACGAAAAAGCATGAACGAAAAGATCCTGATCGTTGACGACGACGTCAATATCTGTGAACTGTTACGGCTGTATCTCTCCAAAGAGGGGTATGTGCCGCTGATCGTAAACGACGGCGTTTCCGCCGTGGAGGCGGTGGAAGCCCAGAAACCGGCGCTGGTGCTGCTGGACGTGATGCTGCCCAAATTGGACGGCTGGCAGGTATGCCGCCGGATCCGCCAGAGCAGCGACGTGCCGATCATCATGATCTCGGCGAAAGGGGAGACCTTCGATAAGATCCTGGGCCTGGAACTGGGCGCGGACGACTACGTGGTGAAGCCCTTCGAGACCAAAGAGGTTGTGGCGCGCATCAAGGCCGTGCTGCGGCGCAGCGTGGTGCCCGCGGCGGAACAGCCCAAAGAAGTGACCTTCGATAACCTCTCGGTGAATATCACGAATTATGAGCTGAAGGTGAAAGGCGAGGTCGTATACGCGCCGCCCAAGGAGCTGGAGCTGCTGTTCCATCTCGCCAGCAATCCCAACCGCGTTTTCACCCGGGACCAGCTCCTGGATGAGGTTTGGGGCTTCGATTATTACGGCGACAGCCGCACCGTGGACGTCCACATCAAGCGCCTCAGAGAAAAGCTGGAGGGCGTTTCCGACAAGTGGGAGCTGAAAACGGTATGGTCCGTCGGCTACAAATTTGAAACCAAGGACGCCTGAGTCCCGGTAATATTTTAGATGAGTCAGTTGCTGAAATTGAAATCAAGAATGCCCGGGAGCATGTTCAAAAGGTTTTTTACCTTTATGACGATCACCATTATCATCTGCGTTATGGTGGCCAGCGCTTCGCTTATGCTCTTTCTGTTCGATTTCTGGAAAAACGACCGTCTCACAAGGCTTTCTGACGACGCTCTGAGCTTGTCCCGGAGCGTTTTGACCATTTATGAGGAGCATTCGGGCGCAGAGATCTTCACGAAAAACCGGGAGCTGCTGAACGCCGCGCTCACCGCGTCGTCCGACCGGTCCGGCGCCGAAATGATGTTGGTTTCCGAAAACGGGCAGGTCGTTTACTGCGCCGAATACGCGAATACAGACGCCGACGCCGAGAATACTACCTTTGTGTGCCCGGTGCACGCAGGGTTCCGTTTCGGCGACGAGCTGCTAAGCGAGGCGCGCGCCGCCTACCCGAACGCCTATACCGACCAGACCCGATTCAGCTTCAGGGATGAGGACGTGTTCGTTTCCGCGGCGGAGCTCAAAACCGACGACGGCGGCGTTTATTACGTGCTGGCGATGCAGGAAGTGAGCACGGCCTATCTGCCGTATACCAATGAATTCGTGCACATGTTCATCCGCGTGGGGCTTCTGGGCGTGTTCATGGCATTCATCGGTTCTCTGATCACCTCGTACCGTATGGTGAGCCCGCTCAAAAAGATGACGGCTGCCGCGCAGCAGTACGCGCAGGGCGATTTCTCGGAACGCATCAATGCGCGCGATACCTACAGCGAGCTGGCGGAGTTCGCGGATTCCTTCAATTCGATGGCGGAGAGCCTCGAGCGGATCGAAGAATCCAGAAGCATGTTCGTTGCAAATACCTCGCACGAGCTGAAAACGCCGATGACGATCATCAGCGGATTTATCGACGGCATTCTGGACGGTACGATCCCGCCCGAAGAAGAAGAGCGTTATCTGCGCATCGTATCGGAAGAAACAAAGCGCCTTTCGAGCCTTGTGGTGGCGATGCTCAATATCTCGAAGATCGAGGCGGGCAAGCTGGAGCTTTCATTGGCGCAGGTGAATCTGATGAAGCTCGCCTGCAAGATCGTTGTGGGGTTCGAGCAGGCCGTGGAAGAGAAGCATCTTGGGGTGCAGGGGCTCGATTCGCTTGAAAACGTGACGGTGCTTGCCGATGAAACGCTTCTGAGCCAGGTGCTGTTCAACCTTGTGGATAACGCCATAAAGTTCACGCCCGAAAACGGCGTGATCTCGGTCCGGCTGCAGCAGGAAGGACAGACCGCAGTGTTCCGCATCCGCAATACCGGCAAGGGCATCCCCGAGGAAGAGCTGAATCTGATCTTCGACCGCTTCTATAAAGTGGACAAATCGCGCGGCACGGATACCAGGAGCTTCGGTCTGGGGCTTTATATCGTGAAAAGCATCACCGAACTGCACCGCGGCACGATCGAGGTGCAAAGCAAAGAAAACGAATTTACGGAATTCACGGTGCGCCTGCCGCTGGATCCGACAGAGCGCGACAATTGATCGGAATTATCGGTTGATTTTTAACTTTTATTTAAACAATTATATATATCATATTCTTTGATTTCAGAGAATACCGGAAAGGACGGAATTCGGATGACAGACAACATGAACGATATTTTGAACGGCGGTGAAGCGTCTCAGCCCCGGGATACGGCGGAGAACGCGTTTATTTCGGCGTCCAGAGAAACGGCGGATGCTTTTATGGAAGCGCAGGCGCCGCAGGTTGACGAAACGGAAGCAGCGCAAAACGACGTGCCTCCGGAAGAAAGCTTCTTTGACGGTGTGCAGAACGCGCCCGTACAGGACGCCGCCCCCGAACAGCCCGCCGCGCCCGAGCAGCCTGACGCTCCCGAGCAGCCCGCCGCGCCCGAACAGCGCGCCGACGCGCCGCAGCAGGACGGAGAGTACCATTTCAACAGAGAGCAGCAGTATCGTGAGCAGCCGCCTGCGGACGGCGCACAGCAGGCGCAGCGTCCGGTATATCCCTACGGCGCGAACCGCCCGCAGGGCAATCCCTACGGCGCAGGGCAGCCCGGCGCCAACCCCTATGCTTCGCGGCAGCCCGGGACTCCGCCCTATACTTCTCAGCAGCAAAGGCAGAACCCCTACGCGCAGGGAGCGCGCCCGAATGCGAATCCCTATTCCGCTTCCGACCGTCAGTTTTCACGGGATACGAACGCGCAGGGGGCCAACCCCTACCGCAGCGGCGGTTATCCTTACGCCGGCGCAAACAACCGGAACCAATATGCCTACACCGAGCAGCCCGCGGGACAGAAAAAGAGCAGCGGCGGCAAGATCGTGATCGGTGTTTTAGCTGCGCTGATGGCGCTGGTGCTGATTGCGGTGGTATCGGGCGTGGTGCGCGCAGGCAAAGAAGGCGGCGGCTCCGTAACGAAACCGTCGTCATCCGGAAGCGAGCGGGTCGGCGAACGGATCGAAAACGTGGACGAGGCCACAACGGCCTCTTCGCCGGTATCCGTACCGAAAACCGTTGACGATGCGATGTCCTCCACCGAGATATATAAGGCGGTGCTGCCTTCGTCGGTAGGTATCCTCGTTTACTCCAACACCTCCAAAACGCTCTCTTCGGAAGGCTCCGGCGTGATCTTCACGCAGGACAAAGACGGCAAGTATACCTATATTGTGACCTGTGCGCACGTGATCTCGGGCGTTGGCCAGAACATCGTGGTGCAGCTGTATAACGAAAAGGAATATACCGCGCAGGTGGTGGGCTACGATTCCCGCACCGATATCGGCGTGGTGCGCATTGAAGCCAGCGGCCTGCAGGCGCTGGAGATCGGCGATTCCGACAGCCTTCAGGTGGGCGATACCATCTATGCCATCGGCAATCCCGGCGGCACGGAATTCGCCAACACCTTCACAAACGGTATCGTCACCGCGCTGGACCGCCCCGTTTCCTCCAGTTCCACCGGTTATACGATGGAGTGCATCCAGCACAACGCCGCCATCAACCCCGGCAACTCCGGCGGCGCGCTGGTCAATGAATTCGGCCAGCTGATCGGCATCAATTCCATGAAGATCGTGGCTGCCGACTACGAAGGCATGGGCTTCGCTGTGCCGAGCTCCGTATTTGTGGACGTGGTGAACGATCTTGTTGTTAACGGCTATGTGACCAACCGCCCGAAGATCGGCATTTCGTATCTGAAGGCCTCCGCGGAGCAGGCATACGCGATGTTCGTGGCGATCAAGGGCCTGCCCGGCGGTTCCATCATCGTTGCAAGCATCTCCGAAGACAGCGATTTCTACGGAAAGCTTGAAAAGGGCGACCTGATCACCGCCATCAACGGAGAAGACCTGAACTCCGCCGCCGATCTCGCCGCGATGATCGAAGAGATGAACGTGGGCGACACCATCACGCTGAAGGTGGTTCGCATCAAACAGGATTACACATACGATGAATTCACCTTCACCGGCAAGCTCGTGGAAGACAAGGCCGACGCCGTGCCCCAGGAAGAGGAAACCACCACCTCGAACAGCTTTGAGGATTTCTTCGGCAGCTATTTCGGCGACGGCTCCGGCAACGGCTCCGGCGACAGCTTCGACGATTTCTTCGGCCGCAACCCGTAAGCATTGAATGAACGCAGAACCCTCGCTCCGGCGGGGGTTTTTTTGTGGGGAGGAAGGGGAATGGTTTAAATTACAGTTTATCGCGCAGTTCAATTAACAATTAACAAAGAACAATTAACAATTTCGGAAAACGCTGGCGCGTTTTGATTTTATAAAAAAGCTTTCCGAAAGCTGGAAAAACCTGCTTATCCGATGAGTATAATCGGGT
>JAFRSZ010000064.1 GCA_017439205.1 Clostridia bacterium | reverse complement strand
TATATTATATCCATCAAAATCATTTCTGTCAAGCGTTTAATTGCATCATTTTTGCTGCGAATGATACAATTAAACAACAAAAAAGCGGAGCGCATGGCCCCGCTTCAATACAAATCGGTTATTTTGTGCAGCAAGTCCCTGAAAAGAATCTTCATAGGTACAGTTACACTTTTTCTTCCTCTACCGAGAACAAAAACAGAACCGGCGCGCACGTCCGGCTCTGTTTACAACTGAGATAAAAAACGGATCAGCCCGCGGCAAGCAGGGCGATGCTCTGTTCGTAGAGATCGAAAAAGCGGTTGACGATAGCGCGGTCCTCGTCGTTGCCCCGCACGCACATCGACATGGTGAGTTCCTTGCGCAGCGAGGTTGCCGAAAGCAGCACGTACGGCTTATACTTCACCGCGCCGCTCATGAAGCCGTCGGTGGGTTCATGGCCTTCGAGCGAGAGCTTTCCGGCGTCGAGCACGCCGATGTTGCTCATGGCGATCAGGGGATTTGCGTAACCGACCTTAATGATCTCTTCGCTGGCTGCGAGGGGCAAAACCCTATAGCCGAGCGAAAGCAGCGGCAGGCCGTGCAGCCCCATGAACCGGTCCCGCTTGAACGACGCCGAAGAGGCCTTGACGTATTCGAGGGTTTCAAAGATATTGCAGCCCATGTTCGGGACGCGGCACTGCATCCAGACAGTCTGGTTGGTCACGCCCTGATCGGCGTTGTCTTTGATATGGCGCCTGAGATCGATGGCGCAGGAAACAGAGAGGCTGTCCGCAGGGGAAAAACCGGCGATCTTATAGAGCGCGTCGAAATACGCGGTGAGCAGCATATCGTTGATCGTTGCGCCCCGCTTCTTTCCTTCCGCACGCAGTTTATCAAAGGTTTCAGCTGAAAACTTGCGTTTGGCGATAAAGGAGGTATCGCGGATGTTATCGGGCGTAAGGGGAAAACCGTGACCGTCTTTTTTATTGATGTTTTTATAAAGGCTTTTTGCGACCCTGCGTTCGGTGGCGGTGAAATCCTCGTAAACCGCTTCGTAGGAGCGCGTACCCGTGCGCAGAACGACCGGGCTTTTGCCGGTTTCAACATACGCGTTGTAGTTTTCGCAAAGGGCGTTCAGAAAATACTTCAGATCGCCGCCGTCCATGCACATATGGTTCTCAACGATGCACAAAACGGAACTCTCTCCGTGGAAGAACACGGCGACCTTCATCTGGACACCCGCCTCGGGCGGGATGTACTGCACGAGGAACGCGTTGATTTCGCTGTCGAGCGCGTCTTCCTCCACGGTTTTCACGGTGAGGATATCGTCCACGTGGTAATCCTTTACCGTCCAGTAAGGGCGGATACGGTTATCGCTGAAGGCGGAATGCAGCACCGGCGCTTTTTCAAAGAAGCATACAAGCACCGTTTTCAGCGCCTCAACGTTGATTTTATAATCGTAACGAAGCTCAACGTGCACCATGCGGTCGTTGTAATCGCGGAAGAGGTAATGCATTTTATCCCACAGTTCAGCGTTCAGTTTTCGTTCCATGCGTCCGTCACCTCCATTTTTTCAAGCTTGTTTTTCGCGATCGCAGAAAGGATGATACCCACGTCGACGATCAGCGAGAGCGGGATGATGATCCACGCCGCGCCCCACGGCAATATGGAGAGCGCGCCGATAAAGATGAACAGGAACGTGGCGATCACCGGGATGTAAATAAGCCAGCTGATAATGGCGAGCCGGTGCTTCGCCGCAACGGCAAAGATACCGTCGGAAACGAACATCAGGATCAGCCCCGCGATAACGATGAGCCAGCCGCGCGGAATGTCGGCAACCGCAACGACGCACAGATATACCGCCACCATGGCTACGATCACCGCGCCGGCAAGACACACGCGGGCAAACACGTGAAAGATCTTTTTGAGCGAGGTAAAGAACCCCACGCCCACGCTCAGCAGGTATACCACCCACAGCAAAACGCCGTCCACAATGATAGCCCACGTCTTATCCCACGCGTGCGTCGCAAAGCTGACGAGCAGATAGACGCCGATCAGCGCGAGCAGATAAATGACGGAACCGATGATATTGAACCTGATGCGTTTCTTTTGCCTGCGCGCTTTGAGCTGTGCGAGGCGATATGCGGCGTACTCCTGCCCGAGATCGGGATGCTCGCTGAGGATCAGATCTTCGATCACGTTCCGATCGGAGATGCCTCTGGTTGAAACCTCGCCGAACCGCTGCGTCATCTCGTCCAATATTTTGCGTTTGAAAGAAAACTGGATGTCGTCCCCCGGCTGATCCGGGAGCGCGGCGTTGATAAAAGAGATAAAGCGTTCCATAAGGGCCACCCTTAAATATTCATTTGATACGGTTATATTTTACCATACGGGGTTTAAATAAACTGTAAAGCAGTTGTGAACGGAAAAGAAACTTTTTATAAGAATGAAGGAATGAAGTCACTCGCTGCGCTCGTTAATGAAGTCGGCGGCACGGCCGCCTGATGAAGCGAATCCGCCCCCTTTTATAATAAGCTCCGAAGGAGCAACTTCATTTCTTCATAGCGAAAGCGGCTTCATTAGCCCCTTCATGGGGCGTCTTCATTGAAAAAACCACGCTTTCGCGTGGTTTTTTCTGGTGACCCGGACGAGAATCGAACTCGTGTTACCGCCGTGAAAGGGCGGTGTCTTAGCCGCTTGACCACCGGGCCTTATAAATTGGTAGCGGGAGGGGGATTTGAACCCTCGACACCCCGGGTATGAACCGAGTGCTCTAGCCAACTGAGCTATCCCGCCATGCTCCTGCTTTCAGAATGCTTGTATATTATATAAGATATTCCCGTTTTTGTCAAGACTTTTTTATCATTTATTTTTGAAAAAAAGCAGAATGCTCCACGGTCTGACGCGCCAGAACGGCATCCATTGAGATCTGCGCTTTCAGCGTGTCGGACGACGGGAACTTTTTCTCGTCCCGCAGAAAAGAGAGCAGATGCAGCCGCACGTTCCGCCCGTAGAGATCGCCGCTGTAATCCATAATAAAGGTCTCGCTGCGCACGCTCTGCCCGCCGAAGGTGGGGCGGTTCCCGATATCGGTCACCGCGGCGTATTTTTTTCCGCCGAATTCGGCGACGGACGCGTAAACGCCGAGCCTTGGCACAACGATCCCCTGCGGCAGCGGCAGGTTCACCGTAGGCGCGCCGAGGCTTCGGCCCCTGTGCTCGCCGGGGCATACCTGCGCTTCAAACGTAAATGGACGGCCGAGCATGGCGGAAGCGATCTCCATATTTCCCGCGCGTACCGCCCCGCGGATGGCGCTGGAGGATACCGGCGTTTGCCCTACGCTGATCTGCGCGCTGACCGAAACGGTTACGCCGTATGCGCGGCACAGCGTGCGCAGCGTTTCTTCGCCGCCGGCCCCTTCCCTGCCGAAACGGTAATTATACCCGCAGGATACGAAGCCGCAGCCGAGCGACGAAACAAGCACATCCCGCACGAACGCTTCCGGCGACAGGTCTTTGATCTCTTCAAATGAAACGGTGATCGGCTTGACGCCCATTTCGCGCAGGATCGAATCGCGGTCCGCCGCCGTTAAAAGGCGCGGAACGTCTGCGCCGAACAGCACCTCGGCCGGATGGCGGTCGAACAGCAGCACGGCGGGATCAAGCCCGTTCTTTTTCTGTTCCAGCGCGGCGCCGAGCACTTTCACATGGGCGATATGGAGCCCGTCGAAATACCCCAGCGCCACGGCGCGTTTTTTCATATCACACATCTCCGGTCACCCTCAGTACGCGAAGCCCGCTTTCAGGCCCCGCGTGAAATTCGCCCAGCCCGAGGAACACGCCCGCCGGGGAATAGACCCGGTAACGCCCGGGAAGAAGCTCTTCCTTCAGCCGGTCGGCCGCCAGCGCGCCGCCGTTGGCAAAACGAAACGCCTGTTTTTCGGTAACGGTGAGCGCCTCATACGCGCCGAAGGGCAGATCGAACGGCAAAAGCGCCGCGGCAGGATCCGCGCGCAGGGCTTCTTCGGTAAAGGCGTTTTCGATCGTGAAGCCGTTTGCCGCCGTGCGCCTGAGCGCCGTCATCACCGCGCCCGCGCCCAGCGTTTCGCCGAGGTCGGCGATCAGCGAGCGGATATAGGTGCCCTTGGAGCAGCGCACGGACAGTTCGAATTCGCCGTTTTCGTAAACGTTTGTGAGTTCCAGCTCGTATACCGTAACGGGGCGCGCCTGCCGCTCGACTTCGATCCCCCTGCGGGCAAGGGCGTACAAACGCTGCCCGCCCACGGATACGGCGGAATACATCGGCGGCACCTGCATGATCTCGCCGCGAAACGCCGGGAGCGCGGCGCGTACCTGTTCTTCGGAAACGTCTGCGTTCTTCTGCGATAATACTTTGCCGGTGATATCCAGCGTATCGGTGGTGACGCCGAAGCGCAGCCGCGCGAGATAGGATTTATCCGCGTCCGGCAGAAAATCAATAAAACGGGCAGCCCTGCCCAAAGCCACCGGCAATACGCCCGTGGCCATGGGATCCAGCGTACCCGTGTGACCCGCTTTTTTCTGCGCAAATATGCGTTTTACATGGCTTGTCGCCTGAAACGAGGTGAGCCCCCCGTCTTTATCAAGCACAACAAATCCGTTCATCGTTCAGTGTATCAATCCGGCCGCTTTCAGCGCTTCTTCCACCGCCGCAACAAGTCGGCGTTCGGAATCCTCGCCGTCTCTGCCGAGCTCGCACCCCGCGGCGTACTTATGCCCGCCGCCGCCGAATTTCGCGCAGATCTCCGCCGCGTTGATCGGCTCTTTGGTGCGCACGGAGGCGTGGTAGACGCCGTTTTCGCGTTCTTTTACGGTGAGCCCGGCGTACACGCCCGCGATCATGCGGGGCAGGCCGCTCAGGCCCTGGGTATCCGCCTCGCTGATGCCGGCGTCTTTGTAATCCTGCTGCGTGATGCGCATCACGGCGCATTTGCCGTCCAGACACAGACGCAGCGCGTTCATCGCTGCGCGTTCAAAGGCGACGTACTGAGGCGTTTTGGTTTCAAAGATATCGATATTGATCGCGCCGTTATCCACGCCCGCTTCAAGAAGGCACGCGGCGGCGCGCAGCGTTTTTGCGGTGGTGTTGGCGTACCGGAAGCAGCCCGTATCTGTGGAGACGCCCACGTAAAGGCACGCGGCGATCTCTTTGGTGAGCGTAAGCCCGCCGTACGTAAACAGCGAGAAAAGCACCTCGCATGCCGCCGCGGCGGAAGGGTCCACCAGCGTTTCGTCCGCAAAGAAGCCGTTTGTGCCGTGGTGGTCGATGTTCAGCGATATGTGATCGCCGTATTTTTCTCTGAAGCTGTCGTTCAGAAGCTTCAGATCGCCCACGTCCACGGTGACGATATGCTTTACCGGGAAATCGGCGAACGCTTCGCTTCGCACGAGAAAACGCAGGCTTTCGGGCACGTCTTTGATCTCGCACCGCACGCGCTTGCCCAGCTGCCGCAGCGCCAGATACAGCGCGAACATGCTGCCAACGGCGTCGCCGTCCGGGTTCGCGTGCGCGAGAATCAGGATATCGTCCATTTCACTGAGAGCAGCCCACGCTCTTTCAAGAGTTATTCCGCTCATTGTGAATTCAACCTTTTATTGTCTTCGTCCAGCTTTCTGAACATATCGATACTCTTTTCGAGCGAATCGTCGGGGATGAACCGGATCTCGGGCACCTTGCGGATCGTGAGCGCCTTGCCGAGCTGCGTGCGGACGTGGCCTTTGGCGGTCTTTTCAAGCACTTTGCATGCCTCCACGGCGGTATCGAACCCTTTTAACGAGCTCAGATACACCTTGCAGAACGAGAGATCGTGCGCCACCTCGGCGCGTACCACCGTAAGCATCGCTTCGGAAATGCGGGGATCCTTGAGCTGCGATACGATCACGGTAACGATACGTTTGATATCTTCAGCCGTACGGTCTTGTTTATATGCCATGGGATCTTCTCCTTCCGGGCTCAGTTCTCGCGGAACTCCTCGGTAACGTAGGCTTCGAGGATGTCGCCCTCTTTGATGTCGTTATACTTTTCAAGGCCGATACCGCACTCATAGCCCTGCATCACTTCTCTGGCGTCGTCCTTTTCGCGCTTCAGCGAGGCGATGGAATCATCGGCGATCACGATGCCGTCGCGCACGACGCGCACCTTGGAGTTGCGGGTGACCTTGCCGCTGAGAATGTAGGAACCCGCAATGGTGCCCGCGCTGGAAAGCCGGAACACGCGGCGGATCTCCGCCTTGCCGAGCTCCACGTCGCGGAACTTGGGCGCGAGCATGCCCTTGATGGCGGCTTCCACGTCCTCGATGCAGTCGTAGATCACGGAGTACATGCGCATCTCAACATGGTCGCGGGCGGCGCTGGCCGACGCGGTAGCGTCGGGACGCACGTGGAAACCGATGATGATCGCGTTGGAGGCGTTCGCCAGCATAACGTCCGATTCCACAATGGCGCCCACGCCGCCGTGGATCACGCGCACGCGGACCTCGTCGTTGGAGAGCTTCTCCAGGTTCTGGCGGATGGCTTCCACGGAGCCCTGCACGTCAGCTTTCACGATGATGTTGAGTTCCTTGAGCTCGCCCTCTTCGAGCGTGGAGAACAGGGTATCGAGCGTTACCTTGCGGAAGGCGTTGAACTGCTCGTCCTTGATCTTCTGCTTGCGCTGTTCCACCAGCGTACGGGCAAGCTTTTCGTCGGAAACGGCGTCGAAGCTGTCGCCCGCCATCGGCACTTCGGCAAGGCCCATCACCTCAACGGGCACCGAGGGGCCCGCCTCTTTGACCTTGCGGCCGGTGTAATCCGTCATCACGCGGATGCGGCCCACCGCCGTGCCGGCGACGACGATATCGCCGTTTTTGAGGGTGCCGTTCTGCACGAGCAGCGTTGCCACGGGGCCCTTGCCCTTGTCGAGCTTGGCTTCGATCACAACGCCCTTCGCCGGACGGTTGGGGTTCGCCTTCAGGTCGCTCACTTCCGCCACCAGAAGGATGGATTCGAGCAGCTTGTCGATGCCCATATGCGTTTTGGCGGAAACCGGCACGCAGATGGTATCGCCGCCCCACTCTTCGGGCACCAGATCGTACTCGGTGAGCTGCTGCATGATCTTATCGGGATTGGCGCCGGGCTTATCCATCTTGTTGATGGCAACGATGATCTGCACCTCGGCGGCTTTGGCGTGGTTGATGGCTTCGATCGTCTGCGGCATGATGCCGTCGTCCGCAGCGACAACGAGCACGGCGATATCGGTGGCTTTCGCGCCGCGGGCGCGCATTTCGGTGAACGCCGCGTGGCCGGGCGTGTCGAGGAAGGTGATATCGTTGCCGTCGAGGTTGACGCGGTAGGCGCCGATGTGCTGCGTGATGCCGCCGGATTCGGTGGCGGTGACGCTCGTATGACGGATCGCGTCAAGAAGAGACGTTTTGCCGTGGTCCACGTGGCCCATGACCACCACGACGGGCGGACGGGTCTCGAGGTTTTCTTCGGTATCTTCGGTGTTGTCGATGATGCGGTCTTCGATGGTGACCACGACTTCCCTTTCCACCTTCACGCCGAGATCTTCGGCCACGATGGCGGCGGTATCGAAATCGATGCTCTCGTTGATGCCGGCCATCACGCCGTAGCCGAACAGCTTTTTGATGAGCTCGGCGGCGGTCATTTTGAGCATGGCGGCGAAGTCGCCCACCGTGACCTCTTCGCCGATCTTGACGACGAGCTTGCGGTTGGCGCGCTCTTCGGCGATGCGCTTCAGGCGCTCGGCCTCGGTCTCACGCTTGCGGGAGCGGGCTTCGGGGCGCTTGTTGTACTGCTTTGATTTCTGCGTGATCTTCTGCTTGTGCTGGTCGCCGTCGCGGTCGCGCTGCGCATAGGAAGAAGACGACATGTTTTCATAGCGCTCGTTATACTTATCGAGCTCCACTCCTGAGGCGCGGGTATTCACGGTCTTGCGCTCGCCCTTCGTGCGTGCCTGCACGGGAGCATCCGCCTTCGGTTCTTTCTTCTTGAAGGGCTTGGGGTCGGACGGTCTCGCGGCGGGCTTTGCGGGCGCAGGCGCGGGCTTTTTGGCGTCCGGCTTTGCGGCCGATGCGGGCGCGTTCTCCTTTTTCTCGGGCTGCGCGGCCTTTTCTTCCGGCGCTTTCTCCGCGGGCGCGGGCTCTTCCGCAGGCGCGGGCGTTTCGGGAGCCGCGGGCTTTTCCATAGCGAAGAACTTATCGAAGTTCTCTACGCTGTATTCTTTGGTGAGCTGATCGAAAACGATATCCAGCTCATCTGCCGTGAGAGAGGTTTGCGATTTCTTTTCGGTTTCCGAATAGGGCGTGAGCATATCGATGATCTTTTTGCTCTTCAGGTTGAAATCCTTCGCCAATTCGTGGATCTTATACTTTATAACTGCCAAGTTAAAAACCTCCTGTCAGATCAAATGTTGTATCGCGTTTGTAAAGTTTTCGTCTTCCAGCGCTACGACGCAGCTTTTTTTGCCGATCGCAGCGGCGAGATCGTCCATGGTACAGTCCGCCGTTTTCAGTTCGCCCCGGTACCCCAGCGCTTCCAGCTCCTGCCGGTGGCGGGGAGAAGCGTCGCGCGTGAGCAGCACGAGCCGCACGCGGCCTTTTCTGACCGAAGCCATCACGCTGTCGCGCCCGACAAGCAGCTTTCCCGCTCTGCGAGCAAGGCCCAGCATGGAATAAAGCTTCTGCATGCCTGCCTCCTTATTCCGAAGCGTTCAGCGCTTCGGAGAGAGAAGCGTATACCTCGGGGGAAACGGCGCACTCGAAAGCGCGTTCGAGCCGCCTGCCCTTTTCGGCTTTTTTAAGGCATTCGGCGTTCGGGCACAGATACGCGCCGCGGCCTGCCTTTTTGCCGGTGAGATCGGCGCTGATCTCCCCTTCGGGGCTGCGCACGATGCGGATCAGCTCTTTTTTGGGCTTCATTTCATTGCAGCCGACGCATTTGCGCATCGGTATGCTTTTCTGTTTCATCTGTTTTCTCCTTAACGATCGGTAACCGTACGGTGAAAGATCTTACAGCTGGATCATGGGCTGGTAATCGCCGTAGTAGGGCTTGATATCGATCTTCCAGCCGGTAAGACGGGCCGCAAGACGGGCGTTCTGGCCCTTGTTGCCGATGGCGAGCGAAAGCTGCGTTTCGGGCACGGTCACGCGGCAGGCGCGGTTCAGTTCGTCTTCGATCTCAACGCTCACGATCTCGGCGGGTGCCAGCGCGGCGCTGATGAATTCGCGGGGGTTATCGCTGTATCTTACGATATCGATCTTTTCGCCGCCCATCATGTCGATCACGCGGTTCACACGCTCGCCCTTCGGGCCGATGCAGGAGCCGATGGGGTCGATATTTTTATCGGCCGCGTATACGGCGATCTTGGTTCTGGAGCCGGCCTCTCTGGCAATGGAGCGGATCTCTACGCTGCCATCGTAGATCTCGGGCACCTCCAGCTCGAACAGGCGCTTGACAAGGCCGACGTTCACGCGGGAAAGGATCACCTTGGGGCCCTTGGGGCTCTCTTTGACGTCTACGATGTAGATCTTGATATAGTCGCCTTCTCTGAGGATCTCGCCGGGCACCTGGTCTTTCTTGGGCAGCAGGGCCTCGTTGCCGGAGATCTCCACCGTGGCGTCGCCGGTGGTGGGGTTCACCGAGATCACTCTTGCGGTAACGATCTCGTTGTTGCGACTCTGGAAATTCTTGAGCACCTGCTCGTTTTCGATCTCGCGCACGCCCTGACGGATGATGTGCTTCACGCTCTGCGCGGCGATGCGGCCGAGGTCGTCCAGCTCCAGCGGGAATTCGATGGTATCGCCCAGAAGCGCGTCCGCCTTATGGGTAAGGGCCTCGTCCAGATCCATTTCGGAATCGGGATCAAGAACCTCCTCAACAACGGTCTTGCGCTGGCAGATATAGATATCGAAATCGTCGTTGATCTCGCAGCAGATGCCGCTCTTCACGCCGAACTCTTTTCTGGCGGCGGTGGCGATGGCGCCGCAGATCTTCTCTTTGAACAGATCGGGATCGAGGCCGCGCTCCTTCTGAAAACGCAGGATCGCGTTCTTCAGGTCCATCTGCCGGACGGTTTCTTTGATGCAGTTTTCGGTGATCTTGCTGAGATTGCGGATGCGCACGGGCACGTGCAGCGATTCTCCGATGCGGGGCTCGTTTTTGAGTTCGGCGGCGTCCTCAAGGCTGATCTCACGGTCGGGATCGCTCACCTGCTCTTTTACGACCTTCTTTACGAATACGCTGAATTCGTATTTTTTCTTGTCCATCGCGCAGAACACGGCGGCGTTGCCGTTGAGTTCTTTCTTCGCTTCGGTGGCGATGGAATAACAAATCTTTTCACACAGCGCGTTTGCGGCGGCTGCGCCGTCTTCTTTCTTGAATCTGTCGATGGTATCGCGTAACTCTCTGTTCATTTTGATGGATCATCCTTTCTTTATTTTATGAAAAATCCGTTAAAAATTTTCGTCGAAATCATCCAGCTTCACACTGGAATATGCGTTCTTCTCAAACGTGTGCTCCGCCCCGTCCGCGAACGTGACGGTGATCTCGCCGGCGTTGTACCCCGTGAGCACGCAGCGGTGGATCTTCTTCCCTTCAAAGCCGACGCGGAGCTTCAATATGATCTTCGCCCCGATATAGCGCTCGAAGTGGAAATCGCGCACCAGCTCGCGTTCGATGCCCGCGGAACAGACCTGCAGCGAGTAGCTGTCCGGGATCGGGTCGAGTTCGTCCAGCGGAGCGTCCACAGCGTCGTTCACCGCGACGCAGTCGTTGATGTTCACGCCGCCCTCTTTGTCGATAATGATGCGAAGGTAGCGGTTGGCCCCCTCTTTCACGTAGCGCACGTCCCACAGGGTCAGCCCGAGCGCCGTTACCAGCGGTTCGGCCATTTCCCACACGGCGGTCACCACGTTGGAACCCTTTTTCTTTTCTTCCATATGCACCTTGCCTTTCTTCGTTCCGGTTATGTGCCCCAACCAAAACAAAAGAGCGGGTCGCCCCACTCAGAATTCAGCCTAACGTATGTTACATAGCGTATTATAGCATAATAAAAATAAAATGCAAGTGTTTTTTTAAAAATTTAAAAATCAGAACCGCCGTTTACACGGCGGCTCTGATTGGGGAAGAGAAAATATAAAAAAGGTGGAGAAATCAAGAATTGCAATATCCTGTTTGCAAAATCATAATATCATCGTCACTTTACATTCAATACACAAGTTTGTAAACAAATTTATAACAAATGTTAATAATTCTGCGATATTTGACACAATTCTGCAACATTTATACGCTTATTGATGAATATGTTTAATTGTTTTCTTCAAAATTTTTGTGGCTTTGCAGCTTCAGGTAGGCGTTGATAAAGCCGTCGAGGTCGCCGTCCATCACGGCGCCTATATTGCCGTTCTCATAGCCTGTGCGGTTATCCTTGACCAGCGTATAGGGCATGAACACGTAAGAACGGATCTGGCTGCCCCAGCCGATCTCCTTCTGATCGCCCTTGATATCGTTGATGGTATCGAGATGCTCGCGTTCTTTGATCTCGATGAGCTTGGATTTGAGCATGGTCATCGCCACGTCGCGGTTCTGGTACTGGCTGCGCTCCACCTGGCATGAAACCACGATGCCGGTGGGGATATGGGTGAGACGCACGGCGGAGGAGGTCTTGTTTACCTTCTGGCCGCCCGCGCCGGAAGCGCGGTACACATCCATCTTGATATCTTCGGGGCGGATATCCACCTCGATGGTATCGTCGATCTCGGGCATGACCTCAACGCTGGCGAACGACGTATGCCGTCTGCCGGACGCGTCGAACGGGGAAACGCGCACGAGGCGGTGGATGCCCATTTCGCTCTTGAGATATCCGAACGCGTTTTCGCCCTCGATCAGGATCACGGCGGATTTGATGCCCGCCTCTTCACCGTCCAGATAATCGATGGTGGTGGTTTTGAAGCCGTGGCGCTCGCCCCAGCGGTGGTACATGCGGAACAGCATCATCGCCCAGTCCTGCGCTTCTGTGCCGCCCGCGCCCGCGTGGAACGTAAGGATCGCGTTCTTGGAATCGTACTCGCCCGAGAGCAGCGTGTCGAGCGTCTGCTTTTCAAGTTCTTCCTTAATGCCCTTCACACTCTCAACGCACTCTTCGTAGCCGCCCTCGTCCTCTTCTTCGTTATACATTTCGATCAGGGTAAGGGTATCGTCGAAATCGTTTTTCAGATCGGTATACTTCTTTACCTTATTTTTAAGGCCCGCCAGCTTTTTGAGCACCTGGTTGGAATTTGCAACGTCGTTCCAGAAGCCCTCTTCGGCGGTCTGCGCCTCGAGCTTTTCGATCTCGGCGTTCAGCGCGTCAAGCCCGATGGCGTCCGCAAGCTCCTGCAGGGGCTTTTCGCTTTCGAGCAGATTCAGTCTTAATTCTTCGTACTGAAGCATATATATTCCTCCTCGCGGCAATCGGCCGCATTCTTTCCGTTTGCCCGCATGGCGCCGGGGCGGTGCGGTTGCTTTTCAATGAATGAAACCGTATATCCTATTTATTATATGTGATATCGCGTGTATTGTCAAACGCTTTTGATATTTTTTTCGGAATCTTTTTTTAACTATTGAATTTTATTTCGTATTTGTATAAAATATATAAAATAGCAGAAATATGCGATGAAAGGGAATCATAAACAAACATGAGATATGAAGACGTAAGCTGTACCGCCTGCGGCGGTATATTCGGCGCACAGGACGACGTGGTGGTATGCCCCGTTTGCGGCGCGCCTCACCACAGAGCGTGCTGGGAAGCGCAGGGACGCTGCGCGATGCACGACGAACACGCCAACGGCTACACGTGGGTCTTTCCCGCCGACGTGCTGAAAAAGCGGGAAGACGCCCGTTCCGAGAACGGCGAAGCGCCGGACGGCGGCGAGATCATAATGAAAAACGGCGAAGCCATCATCAACTGTCCCGACTGCGGTTCCGCGAATTACGGCAACGACATTTACTGTCTTCGCTGCGGCGCGCGGCTGGACGGCAAAAATGAAGACCGCGCGCAGGACGATCGGCAGTACGAAAGAAACAAAGCGGATACCTTCCGCGAGATCAGGTACGATTTCGACCGGTTCGGCGGCATCTCGCCGGACGCGCTTGTGGACGGCATCCCCTGCGCGGAGTATTCCGACTACGTGGGCGGCAGCCGCCCCGGCAAGATCATAAGAAAGGTTTCCACGATGGAGCGTTACGGCAGAAAGCTCTCGTGGCTCTGGAGCGCGCTGCTGCTGGGGCCGGTGTGGTTTTTCTGGCGCAAGATGAAAACGGCCGGGATCATCGTTTCGATGGCGCTGGTGTTTTTCTCGGCGCTCTACGGCGTTCTGCAGGTCAACGAGCCGCTGAAGGTGTATTATCAGCAG
>JAFRSZ010000063.1 GCA_017439205.1 Clostridia bacterium | reverse complement strand
TCGTCCACGCTCAGGGGGCTCGAGAACCGCGCCGTGCCCGAGGTGGGAAGCGTATGGTTCGGGCCGGCGAAATAGTCGCCCAGCGCTTCGGGGCAATTGCGCCCCATAAAGATGCTGCCCGCATGGCGGATGGCGTCCAGATACATAAAGGGCTCGTCCACGCACAGCTCCAGATTCTCGGGCGCGATCTCGTTGGCGATCTCAATGGCGGCGGCGATGCTATCGGTTACGATGATCTTGCCGTTGTTGTCGATAGACGCCCTCGCGATCTCTTCACGCAGAAGCTTCGGCAGCCGGTTCTCGATCTCCTGCCGTACCGCAGCCGCAAGCGCCGCGGAATCCGTGACCAGCACGGCGCTCGCCATCTTATCGTGCTCCGCCTGCGAGAGCAGGTCCGCCGCCACGTGCCGCGGGTCGCTTTTGCCGTCCGCCACCACGAGGATCTCGCTGGGCCCGGCGATCATATCAATGGAAACCGTGCCGTACACCTGCTTTTTGGCCTCCGCCACGTAAGCGTTGCCGGGGCCCACGATCTTATCCGCCTTCGGGATGCTCCCGGTGCCGTAGGCAAGCGCGGCGACGGCCTGCGCGCCGCCCACCTTATAGATCTTATCCACACCCGCAACGTGCGCCGCGGCGAGGATCGCCGGGTTTATTCTGCCGTCTTTGCCGGGCGGTGTGACGATGCACACCTCTTTTACGCCCGCGATCCTGGCGGGGATGGCGTCCATCAGCACGGTGGAGGGGTACGCCGCCGTGCCGCCGGGAACGTATAAACCGGCGCGGTCCACCGGGATCACCTTCTGCCCGATCACAACGCCGGGCGTATCGCTGATGAGAAAGGAATTGCGCACCTGCCGGGAATGGAATTTGCGGATGTTGGCGGCGACGCGCTCAAGGACGCCAATGAATTCCGGCGCGACAGAGGCCATCGCCCCGTCCGTCTCTTCTTTGGTTACCGCAAGGCTCGTGAGAGAAGCGCCGTCGAACCGTTTCGTGTATTCAAACAGCGCTTCGTCCCCGCGGGCGCGCACGTCCGCGATGATGGCGGCAACGGTATCCGCCACGTTCGCCGCAGGCACGGCGCGGGCAAAGATCTCTTCGTTTTTCACTTCTCCGTATTTCAGAATCTTTATCATTGGGTTGCCTCCGTAAGGGCCCTGAGCCCCGCCGCGAGCGCTTCGATGCGCCCGCCCTTGAATTTGAAATTCGCCTTGTTCGCGATCAGCCTCGCGCTGATCGGCACCACCGTTTCGATCACGGACAGACGGTTTTCCCGCAGCGTGGTCCCGGTTTCCACGATATCCACGATCACGTCCGAAAGCCCTAAAATAGGCGCGAGCTCAATGGAGCCGTTGAGGTGGATGATATCGATATCCCGCCCCTTTGCGGCGTAATGCGCGGCGGCGATGTTCGAGAATTTGGTGGCCACGCGCAGGGTGCGGCGGTCGTCGTCAACAAAGCCCTCTTTCGCCGCCACCGCCATACGGCAGACGCCGGTTTTCAGATCGAGCAGCTCGTACACCTCGGGCGCGTATTCCAGCAAGATATCCTTGCCCGCCACGCCCACGTCGGCGGCGCCGCGCTCCACGTAGATCGCAACGTCCGAGGGCTTCACCCAGAAATAGCGCACGCCCTTTTCGGGGTTCTCGAAGATCAGCTTGCGGTTGTTTTCTTTGATGGACGGGCACTCGAAGCCCGCGGCCTCGAACATGGCGTAAACCTTTTCGCCCAGCCTGCCCTTGGGCAGCGCGATATTCAGCATTTCCATGCGCATTCCTCCTCCCGCGGCAGCAGCCGGAGACTGTCGAGATACACGGCGAACCCCAGCGCGCGGCCGGGCTTTTTCATGCGCTTCAACAGCCCGTCGTACTGCCCGCCGGAAAGCACGTAGGCGGGCAGGCCCTTCACGTAACCCTTGAATACGATTCCGTTATAGTATTTGAGGTTCCCCTGCACCGAGAAATCGATGCGCACCGCCTTTTTCTGCGCTTCGGTGAGGGAATCGCAGAGATTTTCGAGCTCCGCGCAGGCGGGATACGCGCCGAACGTTTCTTTTAAGGCGGGCAGCGCCGTTTCGGGCGCGCCGTAGCAGCGTACCAGCGCCTGCAGCTTTTCGGCGGCTTCGGCGGGAACGCCGTTTTCTTCACAAAGCGCCTGAAGGCCATGGGCGTTTTTTTCATGCAGGCAGCCGAGCGCCGCCTTTGCGGCCTTGCCGGTAAGGCCCGTTTCTTCCAGGACGGCGGAAACCAGCCCGAAGTGGGAAAGATCGAGCACGTATTCATCCGCCAGCACCTCAAGGCTGCCGAGCGCCAGCCCGATCACCCCGGCAACGTCCTCTCCGCCGGTGTCGCCGATGCATTCAAGGCCCACCTGCGGCATCTCGCGGAAGCCGGGCGCGCCCTTCGGCACGCGGTAGACCGTTTC
>JAFRSZ010000062.1 GCA_017439205.1 Clostridia bacterium | reverse complement strand
CCGTTTCGTCCCGCCGTATGGCGTTCAGGATATCCTCGGGGAATACGAACCATACTTCGTCCTCGGTTTCAAAGTGCGCCGAGAGCCAGTTCCGCCACTGCAGCCGGTCGGCGCAGAACACCGTTTTGCTTTTGCCCATGCGTTTTCCTCTTTTATTTGTATTCTCTGAAGCTTTTTACAGTACCAGCTCGCTCAGCGCGGAGCTGTTCAGCGTAAAAAGCAGATCCACAAGCTCCGGCACGGCGGCGGCGTAATCCGACCGGATCCACTGCGTGAGGATGCCGAAGCTGCCGTTCAGCAGATAGGAATAAACATACTGCTGTTTTTCGTTATCCATCGTAAGCTGCATGTGCTCGAACAGATTCAGGATCGAAAGCTGTATGAACCGGCTCTTGAACGCGGGATCGGCCGCCGTGACCAGCAGCACGTGGAACACCTTGTCGTGATCGCGCACATACCGCAGGAAGGATGAAAGAAACTCTTTTCCGCCCCCCGTAAGCTGTTCGCCGATCCTTTTGATGTGCGCCGCGGTCTCGGCCAGGATCTCTTCCTCCGCCTCCGAGAGGACCTCTCTCGGTTCGGCGTAGTGCGCGTAAAACGTGGAGCGGTTCAGCTCGGCTCTCTCGCAGAGCTCCCGCACCGAGATCTTTTCGATGCCGCCCTTTTCCTCCAGCAGCTCCAGGACCGCGTTCTGAAACATTCTTTTGGAAAGCCGCGTGCGCTGGTTGTCTTTTATATTCATTTTTTCATTATCCCGTCACTTTCATGCCGTTTTGTCGGGTTCGTCGCCAAATTTACATAAACTGATGATTGCATACCCAACATTTTGTCGGTATAATAAAAGTGTAGAAAAAACCGGCGTGTTTGTCAAGTAAAAAAGGAGCGAACGGAATGAAACTTATGAACAGCCCGCTGTTTTCAAGCCGTGTCAAAAGCGAAGCCGTAACGAAAAGCGAAAAATGGCTCGGCTATCTGCTGGGGCCCGCCGGGGCGCTGCTGCTCAACGCCGTGCTTGCCACATATCTCAACGTCTACTACACCGACGTGCTGAACCTCACGCCGCTGTGGGGCGGGGCGTTCCTCACCGTGTTCCCGATCGTTTCAAAGATCATAGACGCGATCACGAACGTGGTGATGGGGCAGATCATCGACCGCACGAAGACCAAAGAGGGCAAGGCGCGGCCGTGGCTTCTGCTCTCGGCGTTTCTCGTGCCGCTCACCGGCATACTGCTGTTCACCGTGCCCGAGAGCAGCGACGCCGTGAAGGCGATCTGGGTGATGATCTCCTACAACCTGTTCTATTCTTTCGCCTATACGATCTTCAACATGAGCCATAACCTGATGGTGCCGCTCTCCACGCGCGACGGCACGGCGCGCGGCGGCCTTTCGGTGTTCAACCAGATCACGACCATCATGATGAGCGGCATCCTCGTGGCGCTGGTGTTCCCGATGGTGATCATGCCGATGATCGGCGTGGACAAGAGCAAATGGATCACGCTGATGACGGTGCTTTCCATCCTCGCCCTGCCGCTTACGCTCCTCGAATACTATTTCACAAAGGAGCGCGTCACCGAGGAAGCCAAGAGCGAAGAAACCAGGCTCTCCTTCGGCAGGCAGATGAAGATCCTGTTCACGGATAAATACATGCTTCTGATGTACGCCTATTTCCTGATCTATACGGTGGGCGTCACGCTCAAGAACCTCGGCCTCGTTTACTACTGCAACTATGTGCTCGGCACGTATAACGACGGGATCACGCAGATGCTCGTTTCCGTGATCGGCGGCATCCCGATGGGCATCGGCATCTTCGCCGTGTGGCCGCTGGCCAAAAAGTTCGGCAAGCGCAACGTGACCATGGTGGGCTTCATCCTCTACGCCGTCGGGTCGCTGATCTGCTGGATCTTCTCCCGCAGCCTCGTGATCGTGCTGATCGGCCAGTTCATCAAGAACATCGGCGGCCTGCCCTGCGCATACGTATTCATGGCGCTGTTTGCCGACTGCCTCGACCATCTGGAATGGAAAAAGGACCTGCGTATGGACGGCGCGGCCATGTCCGTTTACAACATCATCGCGGTGGCGATGGTGGGCATCATGACCGGCGTGTTCAACTGGATGCTGGCAAAAGCCGGTTATATCGCGCCCGTCACCGCAACGAGCGCGGCCGACGCCGCCTCGAAGCTCGCCGCAAACGGCTGGCTGCCGCAGGTGGCGCTCGAAAACCTGAAGCCCGCCGCCGACGGCGTTCTCACCGTCGCCATGCAGCAGCCGGATAAAGTGAACTGGGTGATCTCGTTCGCCTTCGTGGGGCTGGAGGTGTTTACCGGCGTCGCGCTGGTCGTGATATTGTTCTTCCTTAACGTGGAGAAAAAGCTGCCCGCCGAGCAGGCCGAGATCCGGGCGCGCCATGAGGCGAAAGACGCCGGAAAGGAGCTTGCCGAATGAAAGCGGTCAACCTGAGAACGGAATATCTCGTCGATCCCGTGGGGATCGATATCCCGAACCCCCGCGTGTTCTGGAACTGCGAGGGAGGGGTAAAGCAATCCGCCTACCGGATTGTCAGCGAGAAGTGGGATACCGGCAGGGTGGAAAGCGACAGCATGCACGCGCAGTATCCGCTCACGCTGGTCTCCGGCGAGCGTGTGAACTACAAAATTAAGCTCTGGGATGAGAACGGGGCCGAGGGCGAATGGAGCGAGCCCGCCTTTTTCGAGATGGGCGTGCTGCGGGCCGCGCACTGGCGCGCGAAATGGATCGCCGGAA
Source organism: Clostridia bacterium (assembly GCA_017439205.1). GTDB lineage: Bacteria > Bacillota > Clostridia > Oscillospirales > Acutalibacteraceae > RUG806. The sequence goes on along the minus strand of JAFRSZ010000062.1, from coordinate 9,629 downwards.
ACTATAAAGTGAACAAAATGCGGCGCTATCCCGTTGATTGCTTCCGCAAAACCTTTGACTGCGCCGGAAAGATCGCGCGGGCGAGGCTCTATATCACGGCCTGCGGGCTGTACAGCGCCGAACTCAACGGCGCGCGCGTTTCCGCGCCGCTGGCGCCGGGCGTCACCGATTACCGCAGGCGCGTGCAGTACCGGACCTGCGACGTCACTGCGCTTCTGAAAGAAAACAATACGCTGACCGTGGAGCTTGCCGACGGGTGGTACCGCGGCAGCGTGGGCGCGTGGGGCATCCGCAACCAGTACGGCGTCGAAACGAAATTCCTCGCGCAGCTTGAGATCGCGTATGAAGACGGCTCTGTGGAACGCGTCGTCACGGACGAATCGTGGCGGTGGTCCAACGACGGCCCCATCCGCTTTGCGGACAACAAGGACGGCGAGATCGTCGACGCCCGCATGGAGCCCTCGTATGCCGGCCGCGCGAAGGTCACCGCGCACAGCGTAACGCCTTCCGCCTCCAACAACGTGCCGGTCGCCGAAAAAGAGACCTTTACCGGCACGCTTTCCGTTACGCCAAGCGGCAAAAAGCTGATCGATTTCGGTCAGAACATCGCGGGGTACATCTCGTTCAGGATCAACGCGCGCGCCGGGCAGAAGCTCGTGTTCCGCTTCGGCGAGATGCTGAAAGAGGGCGAGCTGTACCAGAAGAATATCCAGCTCTCCATGGGCAAAAAGACCACCCCTCTGCAGAAGATCGAGTATCTCTGCAAAGAGGGCGTAAACGAGTATAAAACCAAATTCGCGGTCTTCGGCTTCCAGTACGCCGAGATCGATTCGGACGTCGAAATCACCGCCGGAAACGTAACGGCGATCGCGGTCTGCTCCGATCTGGAGCGCACGGGCTGGTTTGAAAGCTCCAACGCGCTGCTGAACAGCTTCACGGAAGCAACGGTCTGGTCCGCAAAGAACAACCATCTCGATATCCCCACCGACTGCCCCACGCGCGAGCGCCACGGCTGGCTCGGCGACGCGCAGATCTTCGCAGATACGGCGAGCTATCTGTTCAATTATCTGCCCTTCGCGCGCAAATTCGAAAACGATATCTGCGACGCGCAGAAAAAAAACGGCTGCTTCACGCAGATCGCGCCCACCGGCGGCGTGGATTTCTATATGGACCCGATGGACGGCTCCGCCGGGTGGTCGGACGCCGGCGTGTTCATCCCGTACCGCATGTACCTCAACTACGGCGACAGGGCGATGCTCGCGGAGCATTACGACAGCATGCGGCGTTTCGCCGAATACAAAATAAAAACCCTCGGCAGACCGTATCCCACGGCCCTGCCCACGGGGATAAACCTGAAATATGCGCGGTGGATCTCCAATTACGGGCAGAGCTACGGCGAATGGGCGGAGCCCGCGGACGTGAACGCCTTCGGCGTCGCCGATTTCGTTTCTCCTCACCCCGAGGAGACCACGGCCTATATCGTGTGGCTGATGGAAATAACGGCTGAGATCGCCGGCATCCTCGAAAAGCCCGAAGACGAAGCGCGGTACCTCTCGTACGCCGAAAAAGCGCGGCGCGGCTACCGGGAGCTGGTAAAAACAAAAAAGCATTCTCTCGATACCGACCGGCAGGCAAAACTCGTGCGTCCGCTGTATCTGAAACTGCTGGACGAAACGCAGACCGCGTACGCGAAAGAACGCCTGCTTGCGGCGCTCGAACGCTACGGCTGGCGGCTCGGCACGGGCTTCCTTTCTACGCCCCTGATCCTGTACGTGCTGGCGGATATGGATATCGAATACGCGTATCGGCTTCTCGAAAACGAGGAGCTTCCCGGCTGGCTCTCGATGCCCAAGGCCGGTGCGAACACGATCTGGGAGGCATGGGAAGGGCCCAATAACGCGCAGGGCGGCATCGGCTCTCTGGACCACTATTCAAAGGGCGCCGTTGTGGAATGGCTCTTCAGAGAGATGTGCGGTATCCGCGTGAGCGGCGAGAACCGCTTCACGGTCGCGCCGAAGCCCGGCGGACACTTCACCTTTGCCGCAGCCGAATACACAAGCGTATACGGCACGGTGAAAAGCGGCTGGAAAAAAACGGAAAACGGCTGGCGGTATGAAATAGAGATCCCCTCGAACTGCACGGCGGAGGTCCGCCTGCCGGACGGAACGGACAAGACCGTGGGTCAGGGAATCTATATCTTATAGCTTAAAAAACAACCATCATATCTGAAAAAGCGGCGTCCGATCCGGACGCCGCAGCGCTTTTCCGTACCGGGGATCACCCCGGTATCACCATGGTTACCAGCCACATGACGGGGGAGAGAAGGCCGTCGAGCGGATCCTTCCGGAACGAGCGCGCTTCTCCCTTCGTTTCGGCGAACAGGTGCGGGGGGATCCGGGCGGACATCTGCGCCGGTCGGTCAACGCCGATGATGAACACGTGCTTATACGCGCCGAACGAGGGGCTTTCGGTCAGTCCCTTCGCCGAGATCGGCGGTATCGCGGCGGCAAGCGCGAGCACGGCGGCAAGCACGGTCGCTGCGATCGCAAAGATCTTTTTTTTCATGATGACCTTCTCCTTTTGTTCATGTCTTACTCTTTTTTTATTATAGCATGAACGCTCCGTCTTTCAATAAGGATATTCTGTTTTTTTCGTCTGAATTGCCGATTTCAGGAAAAAACGGCGCGTTTACTCTCCCGAAACGGCTGTTCACGAAATTTTGGACGCAATCCGCGCAGAACATGGTATGCTGTACTTGCGTGGAAACGCATACTGTGCTATACTGAGATCGGAAACGAAAACGCCGCCCGTCGGCGTTGTCAAATCTGAGCAGGGAGGGGACCGCCATGAGGATCGCGCTGTGCGACGATGAAAAGCAGGTGACCGATCAGCTTTCCGCGCTGATCCGTCAGTACGCGTTCGAGCGCAATTACGATATGCAGTGCGAAGCGTTTTCCGACGGCGGCAAGCTGCTGGAGCAGGGGAAATACGACCTGTATTTTCTGGATTTCTGTATGGATCCGATGAACGGCCTCGCGATCGCGAAGGCGCTGAAAGAAAAATACAGCTACGCCGTCACCATCTGCTATCTTACGAATTACGACGCGGCCGCGGCGCTGGTCATCAACGGCGGCGTCCATGCGGACGGCTTTCTCAGAAAGCCCGTGGACCGGGCGCAGCTCGAAGAAAAGCTGGATCAGTTCTACCGCCTCTCGGTGTTCAACCGCTTCGAGCTCAGGCGCGGCAAGCGGTACCAGACCGTTTACGCGCAGGACCTCATCTACGCGGAAGCCGACGATAAGCAGGTGCTGCTGCATACCTTCGCCGGCGCGGACGCCTATAACTATTCGATGCGCGATATCGAAAAGCTGCTGCCCGCGGGGCTGTTTTACCGCGTCCACCGCTCGTATCTGATCAATCTGCAGTATGTGGATTCTTACGACGCGAAAAGCGTTACGCTGAAGAACGGCGAAACGCTGCCTTTGAAAGCGAAGGATTTTCAGAAGGCCTACCGTAACTTCATGTTCCTCTGGAACCGCTGATCCGAAAGGGGAGAGAGTGCCGTGAATGCGATCGCCGATCTTCTGCGCAGGTCGCCCCCCGCGTATGCGTCTTTATCAATCGTTGATACCTTTTTTATCACCGTGGGATGCGCTCTGTTCGCCTTCCTGCTGTTTCGCTGCGTCCCGCGCAAAAGGGCGTGGCCGTATATTGTGTGCGCCGCGCTGAACGCGGCCTTCTGCATCGCCGAGCCCCTGAACGCGGGCTCCGACGCCGAGGCGTTTCTGTGGGCTACGCTGGGCCTCATTTTGCCCTACGTTTCGATGCTGCTGATCTTCTGGGGCAAGGGCGTGTGGAAGTCCCTTCTGTCGCCGCTCGGCTACGCCTTCATAGAGGCTCTGCGCTTCTTCGTGCTGATGTTCTTCTTCCGGTTCGACTATACGAACCGCGACGACGCCATGGAGCTGCCCGTGGGCATTGTGATCGACCTTGTCTTTTTCGGCGTCGCGTTCTTTCTGTTTCTGCGGCGCAACGAACGCCGCTCCATGTACCTGAACGTCACCAAAAACGGCGCGCTGCTGTTCCTGATGATCGTGCTTTCCACCTCGGTGCTGGTTTCCACCGTACTGGTGATCGGCTCCTCGTATTCTGACGCCAAGCAGGTGGAATTCGGGCTGATGCTGCTCAACATTCCGGTGCTCACGGCCACGGTCACCTTTGCGCTGATGCGCTGGTCCCGGATGCGCACCGAGGCCGAAAACTATAAAAAGCAGCTCGATATGCAGATCCGCCAATTCGAGTGGATGGAGCAGATGGTGGAGGACGTGCGCGTGTTCCGGCACGATTTTCCCAAAAAGCTCCGCCCGCTGATCGCCTATCTGGACGAGGATAAGCCCGACGAAGCCAAAAAGATCGCCGAGGAGTTCACCGGTTTTACCGCCGCCACCGGCGAGAAATACCACACCGGCAACTACCGGCTCGATACCGTGCTGTTCTGCGAGCAGCAGCTCGCCCAGCGCGAGGGCGTGCGCATCGACGTGCCCTTCGGTACGGCGTTCCCCAAAGAGGGGATCGACCCCGACGATATCTATACGATCTTCCCGAACGCCCTTGACAACGCGATCGAGGCCTGCCGCAAGGCGGAGGGAGAAAAGGTGATCACCCTGCGCACGCGTATGGACCGGCAGACCGTGTTCATCACGATCCGCAACCCCGTATCCGGCGAGGTGCGGCAGCGCGACGGGCTGCCCCAGACCACCAAAGAGGATAAGAACCGGCACGGCTACGGCTTCAAGAGCATCAAAAAGGCGGCCGCCCGCTACGGCAGCGATAACGTCTCCTTCACCGTGGAAGACGGCGTGTTCGAGCTGCGCATCTTTCTGCAGTACGCTCCGCCCGGCGGAAAACAAACGTAAACAAAGCTTCGCAAAGGAGTTGTTTATAAATGAAAATAAAAGGCAGGCGCGTATTCTCCGCGCTGCTCGCTCTGCTGCTGGCGGTTCTGCCGTCGGCGGCCTTGGCGTCTTTCGCGGCGGATGCCGCTGAGGAGCCATCTCTTATCGTTGAGAGGCAGCCCTGCGGAGACCGTGCATATTATGACGTCACAAGTAACGGTCTTCTGCGCGTGTACGGCGAGGGTGAAATGTGGTACGCGACCCACTGGGAGGACGGCGTTTTTCCGTGGACGGCGGAAGAATACAATGATCTCATAACCGACGTCGTTGTGGAATCGGGCGTAACGAGGCTCAAATATCACGCGTTTGCCAAAATGAACGCCATGCGTACCCTGACCCTCGGCGATACCGTTTATAATTACAGCAGCAGCGTGGTATACGAGAGCAAGGCGCTGTCTGAAATCAACGTAAGCCCCGATAACCCGCGTTATACCGTTTACAATGGGGCCATGTACAGCAAGGATATGACGAAGCTTTTGCTGCTGCCCGCCAAGTTCGTTCCCGAAAACAATCGTTTTACGGTGCCCGAGGGCGTTACCGAGATCGGCGAGGGCGCGTGCCGCAACTGCTGGAACGTCCACCTTGTGTATCTCCCGGACAGCCTCAAAACCATCGGCGACAGCGCGTTTTACATGTGCGAGATGATTACGCACGTCTTTTTCGGCGAAAACCTTGAAACCATCGGCAGCGGCGCGTTCCAGTGCGACGCCCGCCTTGCCTCCGTAAGCGTGCCGGACAGCGTCACCACCCTCGGGTACGGCGCGTTCAAGGCCTGTGGCAGTCTGCGCACCGCGGTGCTGGGCAGCGGCGTCAAACAGATCAGGCGCGACACCTTCTATCACTGCGGTAAACTGTATACCGTAAAATTCACCAAATCCGTAAAGACCATCGAGGAGGGCGCGTTTTTACGCAGCGACGCAATCAACGAAGTATGGTACGACGGCGGCGAGCGCCAGTTTGACGCGATCAACGTCGGTGAAAACAACGGCACGCTGCTCACGGCCGAGCGCCGCTGCACCGGCGAGGACGTGGATCCCGACGCCCCCGAGCTGCTGCTGCAGGGCGTGCAGATCGGCGACGACGTGTACTACGATTTCTGGAGCGACGGCAGCCTGAACGTTTACGGCAGCGGCCCCGCTTACGACAGAGAGGATCTGTTCTTTGAAACCCAGTACGGCGTGCATTCGGGAACCACCGAAATCACGGTGCAAAGCGGCGTCACCTCGCTGCCCGGCAAAGCCTTTTTGCCCTTCTCTGGCGCATGGACCTCCATCAGTCTCCCCGATACCCTCGTATCCTTCGATCACGCGGGCCTGATCTACGCAAGACAGCTTCAGAGCTTTACCGTGGATCCCGAAAACCCCGTGTTCTCGTCCATAGACGGCGTGCTGTACAACAAGGATCAGACCGAGCTCATCAATTACCCGAACATGAAAGAGGGCGGTATCTTTGTTGTTCCCGCAACGGTGAAAACGATCGGCGACCACGCGTTCTCGCACGCCATAAATCTTACCGAAGTCATTCTGCCGGACGGCCTTGAGCGCATCGGCGAATCGGCCTTCTGTTACGGCTCGGTCGGAAGCGTCGACTTCGGCAACACGCTGCGCCGGATCGACGACTGCGCGTTCGAGGGCTGCCGCAGTCTCACCGAGGTGATTTTGCCCGACAGCCTCGGGACCCTCGGCAGCGCCGTATTCAACGGCTGCTGGCTCATCGGCTCTTTCACGTTCGGCGGCGGCCTTGCGGAGATCCCGTATCAAACGCTGTTCGGCTGCAGCTCCCTTACGAACGTAACGATCCCTCTTTCTGTGACCGCCATCGGCGACGGCGCCTTTGAGGGGAGTTGGCCCGCCGAGGTATGGTACGGCGGCTCCGAGGCGACGTGGAAGAATATCACGGTCGGTATGTGGAACCAGTCGCTTCTGGACGCCGCGTTCCACTATGCCTTCGAGTGTATCGATCCCAGCGGGCACAGCCCCGTGGAGTATCCCGAAATACAGCCCACCTACGACGCGCACGGCTATACCGCGGGCGTATACTGCGAAAAGTGCGATACGTGGCTTTCAGGCCACGAGGTGATCCACAATACCTTCGGCCACCGCGACGTTCTGCGGCAGCCCACAACGGAAGAAGAGGGCAGCGTGATCATCACCTGTACCGTGTGCGGCGAGCAGGGGCTTTACGCCATCGAAAAGCTTGCCCCCTCCGAGCCAGAGCCCGAACCGGCCGAGCCGGACTGGGGGCTGTTCGAGCCCATCCGCAAGGCGGTCAACAGCGTTGTGAACTGGATATTGCGGCTGATCAAGTGGCTCGGCAAAAAATGAAATCCCTGAACTTCCCGAAATCATATAAAGGAGCAAACGCAATGAAACCTCATGCAAAACGTATTTTTACCGTTCTGCTCAGCCTTCTGTTGGCGGCGCTGCCGTCGGCGGCGTTGTGCGCTTTTGCGGCGGATACGCCCGCCGTGCTCGCGTCCGGGTACTGCGGCGGCGAGGGCGACGGCACGAACCTCACCTGGAAGATCACAGACGACGGCGTGCTCACGATTTCCGGCCTCGGCGCCATGGCGGACTATATGGAAACGCGGGTCTCCGAGGAGACCGGCGAAACGATCACTTCTCACAGCGCCACGCCCTGGGAGGAGGCGATCATGCAGCATGTGATGCAGAACTGCGATCCCGCGCTGCTGGAGCAGCTGAACGACGGCGCGCAGTTTTCCTATGAGACGGTGCTTGCGTATCAGCAGATCGAACGCGAGGCCCGTACTCTGCTCCGCGCGGCGGTGCTGGAGGAGGGCGTAGCATCCGTGGGCGCGTATGCGTTCGGGGGGTCGTCGGTCGAAACGGTCAGCCTGCCTTCTACGCTGCGCGTGATCGGCGAAAGGGCGTTTTACGAGAGCGATATCAGGTCGGTCGAGCTGCCCGAGGGGCTCGTTTCCATCGGGCCGTGGGCGTTTTACGAGACGCGGCTTGCAAGCCTCGTGCTGCCCTCCACACTGCAGTCGGTCGGAGAACGCGCCTTTGATTATACGCGTTTGCATGGGATCACCGTGCGCGGGAACGCGCAGTATGTCGGCGATCTGCCCGTGATCTGCTCGATGTACGCGCCGTGTACGCTTACCGCGGCACAGTTCGATACCGCGTATACCGTGAGCCTTATGGCGAGCGTGCTGCTGTATCTCATCAACGACGGCGTTTACGGCTCGGGGTACGCCAAAGAATTAGAGCTTTGGGGGCTCGCGGAGGACGGCGAGGGCGAAGCGTACGTTGCAGCCTGGTTTTCGGAACACCTGTTCGCAATGGAACGGTATTATGACGTCCGGATCGAATGGACCTCCTATTTCGGCGTGCGCGACGCTTTGATCGCGGAGATCGGCGCTCTGTTGGACGCGGACCTCACCGCGGCGCAGCTCAGCGTGCAGACCGGCGTGAAGGCGGGCTTTACGGATGCGTTCTGTAATGCGGTAAAGGCTTACCGGCAGGCGAACGGCGGCGACAGCGATAACGCGGCGTTTCTTTACGGACGGCTTCTGGACGAGGACCAGAAGATCAAATACAAGCTGCAGACCTCCTCCCTTACCCTTGAAGAACTGTTGTACCGCAGAAGAAACGAGCTTTCGGAGCTTTACGCCGCGGTGCTCGCCGTCTGCGGCGAAGAGGTCTCGGACCTTGAAACCGCCAAGGCCGTGGCGCTGGCAAAGGTCAACGCGGATCACGGCACGTCCTTCACCGAGGAGGACGTCCTGCTGGTATATCCCACGTATCAGGTGAACTACGGCGCGCTGAACGACGCGTTCAACGCAAAGTACGCCCTTACGGGCCTCACCGTTCCCGCTGTACCGTCGAATTGCGGATGGTATACGGCGGCCGAGGCCGCCGCGGGGGTTGCCGACAACGACGGAGGCAGCATCTATCCGATGCAGTGGTATACGGTGCGCTCGTGCAGCGAAACCACGCTTGCCGTCGCGGCCGCTGCGGGCCTGACCGCGAAAACCCTTGACCACACCTGGGAATTGACCTCGACCGCGGTTCCCACCTGTACGTCGGTCGGAACGAAAACTTATACCTGTATTTACTGCGGCGCGGAAAAAACGGAGGATTACGCGCCTGTGCTGAACCATACGCCCGTAAACGTGGATGCGACCGAGCCCACCTACGACGAACACGGCTACACCGCCGGGGTGTACTGCGCGCAGTGCGATACGTGGCTTTCCGGCCACGAGGTGATCCACAATACCTTCGGACACCGCGAGGTGCTGCGGCAGCCCACAACGGAAGAAGAGGGCAGCGTGATCATCACCTGCACCGTGTGCGGCGAGCAGGGGCTTTACGCCATCGAAAAGCTTGCTCCCTCCGAGCCGGAGCCCGAACCGGCCGAGCCGGACTGGGGGCTGTTCGAGCCCATCCGCAAGGCGGTCAACAGCGTTGTGAACTGGATACTGCGGCTGATCAAGTGGCTCGGCAAAAAGTAAAACGATACAATCAGCAAAAAGCGGTCCGCGCAGCCGGACCGCTTTTCAGACGGCCGGAGAGATTCAAATTGGAATTTAGCGCGCGGTTCGGGATACCATCCCGTAGGGGGCGGCGTCTCGACGCCCCGCCGCGTAAATTGTTTGAAACAGTTATCTAAAAAGGAATTACCTACATAATCGTTTGTAATTAATAGGTGTTG
>JAFRSZ010000061.1 GCA_017439205.1 Clostridia bacterium | reverse complement strand
GCGCCAATGAAAAATTAAAAATTAACAATTAACAATTGATGAAGGGCTCCGCCCTTACCCGATTATAATCCATCGGTTTATATAGGTGTTTTCTGATATTGTGGCTGTTCCCCTATATAATCAAAACGCGCAGCGTTTTCCGAAATTGTTAATTGTTCTTTGTTAATTGTTAATTGAACCGTGCGCTAAATTCCAAATTAACGAAAAAGCCCCGCGGGCGAGCCGCGGGGAACAGGAAGGTATTACGGGTCACGAAAGAAACGCTTCGCGAAGAATCTGCACGGTGTGGGCAAAACCGCGGGGGGCGTCGAACAGGCCGCGCCAGCCGAGCGATTCCAGTCCGGCGCTGTCAAGCGAGGAGTTGGACATCGGGTTGAAGCCCTTTTTCTCCGCCTCGGTGGCCTCGGCTTGCGAAAGAGGCACGTTTCCCGCTTTGGCGACCAGCGCTGCCATCTCGCGGATCGTGACGATGGAAGCGGGGTTGGAGATATTGTACGCGCGGGTGTTTTCGCCCTCCAAAAGCACTTTCAGAATGGCGGAGGCGCAGTCGAGGCAGTAGCAGTAGCTGCGCTTCTGCGCGCCGTCGCTCTTCATAATAATGGGTTCGCCCTTCGCGGCCGCCCAGCTCCACGCGGAGGCCACGCGGTTATCCTGCGGGGCGGCGGTGGGGCCGTAGATATGCCCGGGGCGCACGATCACGCTTTCGACGCCGTATTCGGCGGCGTAGGAGGCGCACAGCGTTTCGGCGGCGCGCTTGCCCACCGAATAGGAATTGCGGGGACTGAGCAGATCGATATAGCCGTATTCGCCCTCACGGTAGGGCTCGGCGCTCTGTTTTTGCCCGTACACCTCGCTGGAGCTGATATAGAGAAGGCGTTTCGCGCCGCATTCGCGGGCGTAATCGAGCAGGTATTTCACGCCCAGAACGTTACTGAGCATGGTTTCGACCGGCTCTTTCACGATCATTTCGGGAAAAGCGTTGCTCGCGCCGTGAATGATATAATCGCACGGCAGGGTTATGCTGTTATCGGTGCGGGAAGCATCGTACCGCACGAAGGTGAAATACGGTTTTTCGGTATAATCGCCGAAGCGGCCGGTCATCTCTTCCGGCCAGCGCCCCGCGGCAAGAATGCCGATCTTTTTTTCGTGCGTCTCGTTATAGCGGATGAGCAGATCCGTGACCGCCGAAAGCACCAGGCCCGCCGCGCCGGTGATCATAACGCTCTTTCCTTCCAGCGAGGAAAGGGCGGGCAGAGACGCGAGAACTTCGTCGAGATCGGAAATCCACAGGCTGCTTTGATAGATCATGCTGTTTTCCTCCGCAGGCGGTTATTTGAGCCAGTCCGGTTTTTTCGCCACCAGAAGGGCCTTGAAGATCTCGATATCCTCAACCGTGGTGAGCTTGATGTTTTTCTCCGCGCCCGCGGAAAAATACACCGGTTCGCCCATTTCCATCTTCAGCGTGCAGGACGCCACCGAATTGGTGATCCCCGCCGCCAGCGCGCGGCGGTGCAAATCGCAGATCTCGCCGATGCGGAAGGCCTGCGGGGTCTGGGTGCGCTTCAGATGATCGCGCGGGTAAACGCCGGAGGCGACGAAGCCGTCTTCGGTTTCAAGCATCGCCTCGGCGCAGGGGATCGCGGTGACGGCGCACCCGTATTCGTTTGCAACACGGATGCAGTCCGAAATGATCTCGGCGGAGACCATCGGGCGGATGGCGTCGTGGATCAGCACGAAATCATCGGGGGCGTATTCCTTTTCGAGCGCGTAAACGCCGTTGCGGATGGAATCCTGCCCGTTTTTGCCGCCGGGAACGATCAGCTTCAGTTTTGTAATGTTGAACTGCTTCGCGTAGGCGGAAAGCACGTGCTCCCAGCCCTCGATGCACACCACGGCGATCGCGTCGATCTCGGGGTGGTGCTCAAAAGCCTCGAGCGTGTAGATGATCACCGGGCGCTCGTTGACGGTGATGAACTGCTTCGGGATATCCTGATGCATTCTTGCGCCGACGCCTCCGGCAATGATAAGCGCGATATTCATTGAAACGGTCCTTTCTGTTTTTCGGCTGAGGAAGAAATGACGGAATCATTCATCATTCATTTTTTCATCAGGCGCGGGTCTTTTATTTTTTCAGCGCCAGTATGATATCGCAGATGCGGTCTGCGTTATCGGCGCCCAGCCCCTCGTACAGCGGCAGGCACAGCACGCTGCGGGAGATGCGCGCGGCGACGGGCGTTTCGGTTTCGGGATGCGCCCCGCCGAACGCGGCGACGGTGCTCGTGAGCGGGTAGAAATACTTGCGCGCGGCGATGTTGTGTTCCGCCAGCGCCGCCAGAACGTCGTCTCGCGTGCAGCCGAATACCTCCGGGTCGAACACCGCGGGGAAATAAGCGTAGTTGCTCTCTACCCCCGGCTGTACGGCGGCGAGCTGCACTCCGGGAACGCCCGAAAGCCGCTCGCGGTAACGCATTGCGGCCTCTTTGCGCGAGGCGATCGAAGCGTCGATATGCCGCAGGTTGCAAAGCCCCATGGCGGCGGCGAACTCGTTCATTTTCGCGTTGCCGCCGAAGGAAACGAGCGCTTCGCCGTTGATACCGAAATTCTTGCGGCGGTTCAGCGCCTCGTACAGCGCGGGATCTCTGAACACCGCGCCGCCGCCCTCAACGGTGTTGAACACCTTGGTGGCGTGGAAGCTGAACATCGAAGCGTCGCCGAGCGTTGCCGCGCTTTTGCCGTTTTTCGTAACGCCGAAGGCGTGGGCCGCGTCGTAGATCACCTTCAGGCGATACTTTTGCGCGATTTTTTCGATTGCCTCGTCGTTGCAGAGGCTGCCGTAGACGTGCACCGGCACGATGGCGCAGGTGTTTTCGGTGATCAGCGGCTCGATGAGATCGGGGTCCATCGTAAAATCATCGGGCCGGATATCGCAGAATACCGGCGTAAGGCCCCTGCGCACGATGGCGTTGGTGGTGGAAACGAACGTAAACGGCGTGGTGATCACTTCGCCTTTCAGTTCCATCGTTTCGAGGATGCACTCGAGCGCAAGGTGGCCGTTCACGCACAGCGCGAGGTTCGATACCCCCAGATAGCCGCAGAGCGCCTGTTCGAGCGCCTGATGCTTCACGCCGGAGTTGGTGAGCCAGCGGCTCTCCCAGATCTCGCGGATCTCCTCGCAGTATTCTTCAAACGGCGGCAGGGTTGACCGCGTGACAAGTATTTTTTCGTCCATACTATTTTCCTTCGGGATCTATTATTTGAGTAATCTCTTTTTTATATGCAGATAGATGCGGTTTGCCCGGGGTCCCAGAACGGAAAACGCGAGCACGAGCCCCGAAAACAGGAGTTTATCTTTTCCCCGCAGCTTCTTTATATACGGACGCGCCTTTTCGCGCAGTTCTTTTTCGGGGTGCTTGCGGTATTCGGTGAACCACATGTGGGCGAGGTGGTAATCGATCTCATAGGCAAAGCGGCCGTCGGTATCCTCATTGAAGAGCATAAGCCACCGGGTCTCGTTTTCGAGGTGCGCGGTATCGGTGACGTCGGCGCGCAGGGCGGTCCAGGAGTTTTCATACTGGAAGCGGTACGCAGCCATCACGCGGTCGATATACCACACTTTTCCCGCGGAGGCCGAAAGCACCTGCAGCGGATAATCGTACACGTCCGCCTGCCGGCGGTATTCCGGCCAGCGGTCGGCGATATCGCGCCGCACAAGAAGCGAAACGCTGGGGCAGAACATGCCGCCGCGCTTCACGACCAGCTCCGCCGGCGCCGCGCCGGTCTCTTTGCAGGGACGGCAGATCTGGGTCTCGCCCCCGGGGAGCACCTGCGTGACGGCGTGAAAGCACATCGTGATCCCGGGGTCCGCCTCCATCGCGCGCACCTGCAGCGCCAGCTTTTCGGGATCTGTCCAGTAATCGTCGCCCTCGCATACGGCTACGTATTTTCCGCGCAGCAGCGGGGCGATATAGGTTTCGGCGATGTTGCAGGTTTGCATTCTGTTCTCGGTCTGCAGCACCGGCACGATAATATCGGGGTGTTTTTCGGCGTAAGCGCGGATGATCCGGGGCGTGGAATCGACCGACGCGTCGTCGTGTACGATCAGCTCGAACGGAAAATCCGTTTTCTGCGCCAGCACGCTCCCGATCGCCTGCGCCACCGTTTTTTCGTGGTTATAGCACAGGCATACCACGCTTACCAGAGGCGTGTTTTCTCCGCTCATGGCTCACGATATGCGCCGCTCAGGATGTTCTCCCACCAGGCGGTGTTGTCGAGATACCACTGAATGGTCTTTTTAATGCCCTCTTCAAAGGGCGTTTCGGGCAGCCAGCCCAGCTCGCTGTGGATCTTGGCGGGGTCGATGGCGTAACGCATATCGTGGCCCTTGCGGTCTTCCACGTGCGTGATGAGGCTCTCGGGCTTGCCAAGCGCCGCGCAGATCATCTTCACGATATCGATATTCTTCTTTTCGTTATGGCCGCCCACGTTATACACCTCGCCCACCCGGCCGCTGTGGACGATCAGGTCGATGGCCTTGCAGTGGTCCTCAACGTAGAGCCAGTCGCGCACGTTGAGCCCCTCGCCGTAAACGGGAAGCGGTTCGTCGTGCATGGCCTTTGCGATCATCAGCGGGATCAGCTTTTCGGGGAACTGATATGGGCCGTAGTTGTTGGAGCAGCGGCTGATCGTGACCGGCAGCCCGAAGGTGCGGTAATACGCGCCCGCCAGCAGGTCCGCCGCCGCCTTCGACGAGGAATACGGAGAGCTGGTGTGCAGGGGTGTGGTCTCGGTAAAGAACAGATCGGGGCGGTCCAGCGGCAGGTCGCCGTAGACCTCGTCCGTGGAGACCTGATGGTAGCGTTTTACGCCGTATTTGCGGGCGGCGTCCATCAAAACGGCCGTGCCCATGATGTTGGTTTCAAGGAACACGCCGGGGTTCTCGATGGAGCGGTCCACATGGCTCTCGGCGGCGAAGTTCACCACGATATCGGGCTTTTCCTCTTCAAAGAGGGCGAACACTGCGGCCCGGTCGCGGATATCCGCCTTCACGAAGCGGAACCGCGGATCGTCCATGATGGGCTTCAGCGTATGGATGTTGCCCGCGTACGTGAGGCAATCAATGCAAACGATACGGTAATCGGGATGCTTTTTCAGCATGTAAAACAGGAAGTTGGAGCCGATAAACCCGGCGCCGCCGGTGACGAGAACAGTCATAAACAAAACCCCTTTCTCAGAAGATGCGGCCCGTGGCCACGCGGGTGAGGTGCTCGCCGTAGGGCGATTTGCCGTAAAGCTCGGCAACGTTCAGCAGCTCGTCGCGGGTGATCCAATGCTTACGGAAGGCGATCTCTTCGGGCGCGGAGATCACCAGCCCCTGCCGGTTCTGCACGGTGTGCACGAAGAGCGAGGCCTCTATAAGGCTGTCCATCGTGCCGGTATCCATCCACGCGAAACCGCGGCCGAGGATCTGCACCTTGAGGCTGTCCGCCTCGAGATAGAGCTTGTTGAGATCGGTGATCTCAAGCTCGCCGCGATGCGAGGGCTTTACCTGCTTTGCCATTTCAACAACGCGTTCATCGTAAAAATACAGCCCCGTAACGCAGTAATTGGATTTGGGGAACATCGGCTTTTCTTCAAGTGAAAGCACGTTGAGATCGTCGTCGAATTCCACGATGCCGAATCGGCACGGATCGGGCACCGGGTAGCCGAAAATGGTGGCGTACCCCTGTTCGGCGTTCTGCACGGCCTCCGCCAGATTGCGGGAGAAATAACCGCCGTAGAAGATGTTATCCCCCAGCACCATGGCGCAGGGCTCGCCGCCGATGAATTCCTCGCCGATCAGGAACGCCTGCGCAAGGCCGTCCGGCGATGGCTGCACCGCGTAAGAGAGCTTTATGCCGAACTGGCTGCCGTCGCCGAGCAGCTGCCGGAAACGGGGCGTATCCTCGGGCGTGGAGATCACAAGGATATCCCTGATGCCCGCCAGCATCAGCGTGGAGAGCGGGTAGAAGATCATGGGCTTGTCGTAGATGGGAAGCAGCTGTTTGCTCGTTACCTTGGTAAGCGGGTAAAGACGGGTCCCGGAGCCGCCTGCGAGAATAATGCCTTTCATATGTTTCTCATCCTTCCGGTTGATTTTCGTTTTTTTTCGGCGCGGAGGATTCTTCCGCTTCTTCCTGCGCCACTTCGATGGCAACCGACGCCTTTATGTTCGCGGGGTCGTTTTCGTCGATTTCGGCGGGCAGTTTGTTGACGCCGTCGATCTCGTCGAGCATATCCTGCCGCTCCGCGGGGGAGAGGCGGTCAACAATGCGCCAGATCCGCTGGATGCGGGCGGGCTCGCTCTCTTCAAAATCAACGGTATAATCGAATTCTTCGGGATGGGAGCGTTCCCTGCCCCCGATATACCGCACAAGGCGGAAACGGTTTGAAATATCGTTCAGTTCATCCTCGTTCTTCGGCAGACGCTTATGCGCCTTATCGAGAAACAGGAACGCGCTGTAAGCGTTGCACACGGTATTCGCGGGGCCGAAGGCGATCTGGTTGCCGTGGTCGAGCCAGAGGCACTTGTTGCACAGATCGCGCACCTGCTGCACGGAGTGCGACACCAGAATGCCGGTGACGCCGTTGGCGAGGATCCCCTTGATGCGGCGGGAGCTCTTTTCCTTGAAGGCCTCGTCGCCGACGGAGAGCACCTCGTCCAGGATCAGGATATCCGGCTCCACGAGGCAGGCGATGGAGAACGCAAGGCGGCTCTTCATACCGGAGGAAAGCTGCTTGAACATATAGTCCTGAAACTTCTCGAGCTCGGCGAAACCGATGATCTCATCATATTTCTGATCCATGAATTCCCGGGTGTATCCGAGCAGCGCGCCGCGCAGATACGTGTTTTCGCGCACCGTAAGCTCCGGGTCGAAGCCGGAGCCGAGCTCCAGCAGCGCCGCGATGTTGCCCTCTACACGCACGGTGCCTTTGGTTGGCACCATGATGCCCGTTACGGCCTTCAGCAGCGTGGATTTGCCCGCGCCGTTGGTGCCGACGATACCGAGCATATCGCCTTTTTCAAGTGAAAACGAAACGTCGCGGTCCGCCCAGAACTCTGTGACGTGGTAGTTCCGCGTGATCTTTTTGAGCACGTAATCCTTGAGGCCGATCTGCTTCAGGTCGCCGGTTTTATAACGGATCGATACGTTGTTACATTCCAATACAGACATAGACGCGCCTCCGGATCACAGGTAATACAGGAATTCGTGATCGTATTTCTTGTACATGAGACAGCCGATCGTTAAGAAGAACGCCGTGTCGAACGCGATCAGCGCCCAGATCTGCCAGCCCGGGATCTGCGTATCCAGCATGATCATTCGGAAGAACTTGATGAACACGTACACCGGATTGATATAAAACAGCTTCTGGTATCTCTCCGGCACGATGGTGACCGGGTAGAAGATCGCGGACAGGTAGTTTAAGAACAGCATGAAAATGCTGTAAAGATATTCGATATCCCGGAAGAACACGAACAGCGCGGACAGTATCATGCCCACGCTCATATTGAAAATCAGCATCATGATAATGGGATAGATCAGTACGATCGCATATTTGAAGGAAAGATGCTGGAACAGGCAGAACACGAAATAGATGATCAGCGTAAGCCCGAAGTTTATGAGGGTCTGCACGGATTTCGAGAACAGGAACAGTATTTTCGGCACGTTGATCTTTGAAAAGATGCCCGCGTTCGAAGTGAGGGCGCGCATGCAGCCGTTGGTACACTCCGAATAGAACGACATCACCAGCGTGCCGCTGAACAGATAAATCACGAAATGGGGCTGGTCCTTTTTATAGAGCGTGGAGAAAATGAGCCACAGCACCAGCACGTTCAGAAGCGGCGACAGTACGCTCCATATCATACCGAGTATCGTTCGTTTGTATTTTTTCTTAAAATCTCTTTTTACGAGTTCGGAAAAGAGAAATTTGTATTTTTCGTATTTTTTCAGCATATCGGTCACTGCCTCTCGTCGATCAGCGCTTCCACCGCGTCCACGCCCAGCGCCGTAATGCCGAAGGCGCGGCGCATCGCGTCCCGCTCGGCGAAGGAATCGTCAATAAAAAGGGCTTTGGGGGAAGGAGAAACGTGGTCGGTCTTCTTTTCGCTTCGCGGGATGCAGATCACCCCGTCGAACAGCCCCGGGAAGATCCGGAAAGCCTGCATATCCTGCCGCACGTCGGTCTCGTGCCGGGTGAGCAGGATCACTTTTATTTTTCTTTCAATACATTGGTAAATGAACCGCAGCACGGTAAAGTTCACGCGGTTTTTCACGATCAGGGTATCGTCGTAATCGATATAGACCTCGTCGTAATCGAGATCCAGCGAAAACACGTTGTACAGCGCCCGGTCCACCGACGCTGCGGAAAGCTGCGGAGCGATCTCCACGTCCATATCCAACGCGTCGAAGAGCGTGAGCAGCGGCAGGTTCACGCCCACCGCGCGCTCAAGGCACATGGTGCCCGCCACCCGGGTGGCGCATTCCAGCAGCCGGTATTCGCCCGAAACGCTGCGCTTGAGCTGGAAGAACCACACGCCCCGCATCGGGATGCGGCGGTTGATCTCTTCGGCGATCTCACGCACGCGCTCATCCGGCGGCACGAGGTTTGAACACACGCTGATGCCGTTTTTCACCCGGCTGCGGGTGCGGCAGGAGGCGTACCGTACCTCCCCGTGACGGTCGGTGAAGCAATCCACCGTGTATTCCTCGCCGGGCAGGTATTCGCAGATCACCTGCGCTTCATTGCGCTGCGCCAGCTCGTAAAGCAGCGCTTCGCGGCTTTCGATCACCATGAAGCCCTGCGAGCCCTGCCCTTCGGCGGGCTTGATGATCACGGGGTAATGCGGCACCGCGTCGGGATTTTCATAAACCCCGGGCAGAAAATCGCAGCCCGCCAGACGCTCATAGGTACGCGCCTTGCTGCGGCACACCTGCACCGCGTCGTCCGCGCAGGTGAGCAGCTTTGCGTGCAGCCGGTCCCGCACGCGGGAAAGGGCCGCGATCACGCTGTCCAGCGCAGGGAAGATCCATTGGATCCGGTACCGGTCGATCGCCTCGTTGAGCGCGTCAACAAAGGCGGGATCCGTGATGAACGGGATGCCCCCGATATAGTTTTCGTATACGCATCTGCCGTGGTCCTCGGCGCCGGAAGCGCCGTAAAGGGTGATGAAGCGGACGTCCTTCAACGCCCGGTGCAGCTCCAGACCGATCTCGGAACCGCAGGGAAAAACCATAATACTGATCTGTTCCATCTTTTTCTCCTGCCGGTAAACGTTACCGGATCCCGCAACGTTTATCCGATGCCAAGACGCCGCTTGATCTCCTGCGTGATCCGCTCGGAGTTGTCTTCGCCGTTCACGCTCAGGTCGAAGAAGTATCTGATTCGTTCTTTCCGCATATCGCTGTCAAGCGAGGGATCGTCCAGATAGGCGCGCACGCACCGCAGCACGTCGCTCCAGTCGTATACGATCGGGCCGGGGATCGACCCCTCGAAATCGAGGTTGAAGCCCGCCTGCGTATCGCGGAACCACTGGATATCGGGGCAGTAATAGACCGTGGGGCGGTCCAGCACCGCGAAATCGAGCGAAATGGAGGAATAATCGGAGATCACGATATCGTACGTGCCGAGGGACGTGTACACGTCCTTTTCTTCGTCGCGGGAGATGCGGTCATACGGCTTCATCGCCATAACGAGCTTGGCGGAATAATTCCGCCAGGTCAGCGGGTGGAGGCGCAGAACGAAGTAACCGTCCACCTCTTCCATCAGTTTCTGGATCGCGGGGAAAGCTTCGATGCACTGATTGAGCAGGTCCACCTCTTTCTCGCGCTCGTAACGGAATGTGGGCGCGTACATCACCTTGGGATGCGCCGGGTCCGGCTTCAGCCGGTAGGAATTGATATCTCTGGGATGGCCCGCCATGAAGCACTGCGACATCGGGATGTTCCACACCTTCGCGATCATATCGATACGCTCCTGCCCGGGGCAGACGAACAGGAAATACCGTTCGAACAGCTCGCGGGAATACGCGGTGAAGAAATATTTAATCGCCTTGCGGGCGCGCACGGCGGCGCTGTCGCCCGGCTGGGGCAGGATATCGTAGGAATACTGCACGCCGGGGAACTGAACGGTTTTCACCTCTTTGCCGTCGCCCATCGCCTTGAAGCCGACGCCGTGCCAGAGCTGCACCACCTTCGTGCGGTGGTTGAAGCCGTAAACGCAGCCGAAATCGGACATCACGTTGTGGTCCACCACGGCCACCGCGGACGTCGCCAGCGACAATATGCCCTTCAGGCTGCGGAATTTCAGCACCGGCTTATGCTCTTCGGTGAGCTGCTGATAGACCTTTTTATCCTTCGTGAACCACGTAAGCTCGATCTCGGGATGGTGCTCTGTCACGTATTCATAGAAATACTTGGCGTTATCGAAATATCCTCTGCCCTTGAAGTTCGTGATGGCCCAGCGGTTTTTTTTCTTCGGCAGCACGCTGTAGCCCCAGTAGCACGCCCATGAGACCGGCTTTTTGAGGCTCTTTACGAGCTGCTTCCCCTTCTTTTCGCACTTGTCGGCGAATACCACCGCCTTGCCGTACGGACGCAGCAGATAGCGGTACCTCTTTCTGCCGGCGATCAGGCGGTAACCGTCCCACGTGGCGGCGTTGATCAGCGCGCGGGAATCTCTGTAAAACGAAAGATAGGACCCCAGCGCCACGCGGAACGCCTGCGGATACTTTTCCACGAACGCACGGATCGCTTCGTCGTCGTCCGCGGAGATCGCGCTGCTCAGGTAGTTGTACGCCTCTGCCTTGATGCGGTTGTTGAACGACACGAGGCCCAGGGAATCGTAATACTCCACGAAATAATCGCGCACGTTGGAAAGGAAGCGGATATAATCCATTCTCGTGGAAAGGAAGTGCTCCGCCTTGTTGCTGTACATCAGCACGCCCACGTCGCTGCGGCGGTAAACGGAGGTCACGTCCGGCAATACCGCGGAAAGGCCGAGGCCCATCTGCATCATCATGATCGGGAACGCGCCCTCAACGCCCTCGTAGAACCAGTCCGGGATATACAGGTCGTAATTCCAGCGGTAAAAATGCGTGGAGGTATGGATCGGGATATTATAGATATAGTACGTGGCGTCAACGAAGCCCTTCGGCATCTTGCAGCCGGGGATCGTTTCGGGCATGATCATCCTGCCTTTGGAATCCTGCTTATAATAGCTGCGCAGGGCCCAGTCCTCCGGCGCCTCGATCTCGGTGCGGGTGAAGCAGACGCGCAGCTTCGGGTTGGCCTGCATGTAATCGAACTGCTTCTGCAGCTTGTACTCGTCGATCCAATAGTCGTCGCCCTCACAGAAGGCGATGTAAGGGCTGTTGGCGCGGTTGATCAGATCGATGAGATTGGCCTGCGCGCCCATATTCTGCTCGCGGCAGAACGGCACGATGATATCGGGGTATTTTTTCGCGTATTCGCGGACGATATCGGCTGTCCCGTCAGGACCGTGGTCCTCGCCCACAAACACCTTGAACCTGAAATTCGTTTTCTGGCAGACAAACGACTCCAGCGCCTGCGCGATATACGCCTCCTGATTATAGGTGATGCAGCACACGGTAACGGCGCAGTCGTCTGCGTTTTCTTCAAACCGGCGGGCCGTTTGGGGGCCCATGACCAGATCTTCCCGGTTCGGATCGGTGGTGTATTCGCCGGTATCCGCCGTAAACAGCCGGGCATATTTGAAATCTTTTTTGGAAATCGGATCCATGGAAAACCTCTTGATTCTTGAAATATTCAATAAGCGTATCTTAACTCAGTTTATTATTTTAACACATTATTAAAAAAATTACAATCTTTTTCCAAAAAAAAGAAAAGATAAAAAAACCCCGCGCCGAAGCGCGGGGCGGGGATCCGTTTATCAGCCGAGGCTGACGTTGATATTGGTGGTGGACGTGATGTTATCGATCATGAACGTGGTGGTGTAATACACCTTACCGGTGGAGCGGTTAAGCTTCGCCGTCCAGACGTTGCGATAGGTGCCGCCGGGGTTGCCGGGATCCCATGTGACGCGAAGGCTGTCTCTCACCGCGGGATCGTAGGTGACGAAATCGATGGTAACGCTCTCGCCGCTCATCACGTTGAACTGGTTCATCTTGAAGGGATCGGTGGTGCCGGTGACCATGATGTAATCTAGGTCGGTGCCGGCGGGCAGGTTCTCGTTGATGTTCACGGTGTAGTAGGTGAGGCCGATCACATCGTCAAGGCCGAGGAAGCTGGTGTCGATCTTGAACACGTCGAGGATCATCTTGAGGATGCGCTTGAGATAGGAAAGGATGTCCGCCTTTTTCTTTTCGCGCACGCCGCTGACAGAAACCTTGCAGTTGGACGTGATGTTTTTGATGGTGTAGAGGCGGCAGCCGTCGGAATCCACGCCGTCGGAAACGAGGGTTTCGGATCTGCCGTCGATCTTTCCGAGAAGATCCGCGTCGTCGCCGAGGAATTCTTCAAGGCCGCTGTCGCCGCGCATAACGGTGACCTTCATATCGGCGTCGGAATAACCGGAAACGATACGCACGCGGAAACGGAAATCCTCTCCGTAATAGGCCACGTGGTAGTTCTCGTTCTGCGGCATTCTCACGCTGTATCCGGTGCCGGAAGTGAGCACCACGTTATAGCTGTTCTTCTGCAGCGCGCTGCCCTCGGCCACTTCGATCGTAAGGTCGCCCACGACCTGCATGATGTATTCGCCGGTGATCGCGTCTTTGGCAACGGGCTGGCCGTTGACGTATACCGTAACGGTGGCGACGTTATAAACGTCGTTGGTCTGCACGAAGAAGGAAAGATTCGAATACTGCTCCACGGAGATCGGCGTATCGGTCGCGATCTTCTCGGGGCTGTAGGTGGGCGCGCCTTCGGGGATCGAGCCTTCTACCAGCTCTTCGCGCGTGTGGTATCTGCCGTCGTTGGCGAGATAGTAAAGACCGTCCGGATCTTCCACGAAGCAGGGATAGCCGCCTTCGGACTTAACGAAATAATACGCAGGGCCGAACTCGTCGGTATAGGGCAGCGTGGAAGACGCCGATTTGAACGTGACCGTGCATGTGCCCTCGGCGAACGCCGGCGCCATAACGGCAAGCATCATAACAACAGCCAAAACAACACTCAGTACTTTTTTCATTTTTAATGTGAACCTCCAGTATGATTGGGAATGATTTTCAGGCCTGTTTACCTGATTAAATTATACAATAACAAATCCCGTTTGTCAACAAATTCCGTTGTTATGCCGATGAAATATATATTAAATTTCTATTAATAATCGGCTCGGTATTGACAAACCGCAAATTCCAATTAAAATAAAATCTGTACATATGAAAAATATGGGAGGCAGAAAAACACATGAAAAAACCCGTTGTGGGCATTCAGCTTTACACCCTGCGCGATTTTATTCAGACCGCGCCGGATTTTGACGCCACGCTCGCCCGTCTGGAGGGCTGGGGCGTAACGGACGTACAGATCTCCGCCATCGGCGATATCCCCGCCGACGTACAGAGAGACGTCCTCCGGAAACACGGCATGCGCGTGTGCGTGACCCATAAATCTCTGGACCGCATGCGCGGCGACCTGCAGGGCCTGATCGAGGAACACAAAACCATAAACTGCGACGCCCTCGGCCTCGGCAGCGCGCCCGGGGAATTCCGCGGCAGCGCCGAAAAGGTGCGCGAGTTCATCAACATCACAAATGAGATCGGCAGAGAGCTGAAAAAGCACGGCATGACCTTCAACTACCACAACCACGACTTTGAGTTTCAGCCGCTGGACAACGGGCAGACCATGATGGACCTGCTGCTGACCGAGACGGACCCCGAAACCTTCTTCTTCATTCCGGACGTGATGTGGATAAGCTACGCCGGGGCGGACCCCGTGGAGGTCCTGAACAAAATGAAGGGCCGCGTGAAGGTGATCCACTTCAAGGATTACGTGCGGGACGAAAACGGCGAGCGCCGGTTCGTGGATCTTGGCGAAGGGCTCACCCCGCTGGAGGATTGCTACAAAGCGGCGTGCGAGCTTGAAATGCCCTATATCATGTACGAGCAGGACAACGACTGGGACGACGGCGACGCCTTCCTTTCCACAGAGCGTTCCTGGGCGTATCTGTGCAGCCTTGACGGCGGAAAGGCGTAAACGATGGCGCAGCTCAAAATGTACTGGTTCCCCGACAGCCCGATCAGCGATCCGCCGCTGCCCGAGGGATACTCCATCTCGAATTACCGCACCGACGCCGACAGGATGGCGTGGGTGGAGTGCTGCCGCAACGGCCTCGTGGCCGACGACGCGGACGAAAAGGCGTTTGACGACAGCATCGCCTCGTGGGAGGAGATCGACCTTTATAACGACGTGTTCTATCTGGATCACAACGGGGAGCACGTAGGCACGATCACGGCGTTCGTGCGCAAAGACAATATCGGCGACGTGCATATGGTAGGCCTGAAAACCGAATACCGCGGCAAGGGGCTTTCTAAATACATGATGGCCGCCGCCCAGAAGCACCTGCGCGACAAGGGCGTGAAATACGCTCTGCTCACCACCGACGAATGGCGCAAGGGCGCGGTGAAGGGCTACCTCACCGCCGGCTTTCTGCCCGTGGAATACAACGTGGGCATGGAGCTGAGATGGCAGGCGGTGCTGGAGGATTACGGCGTCGACAGTGTTCAGATGCTGTATGAGGACGCCTCCCCCTACAAAACGATATACAGAAAAGGCATTCCGCAGCAAAAGATCAGAGTTGGCGTGTTCGGCGCGGGCCGCGGCAGAACGATGATGAACTACTGCCGCGCCGCGGGTAGCGCCGCGCTGGTGGCCGTATGCGATAAGAATACCGAAATGCTCGAAAAGATCACGCAGGATTTCGGCGGCGAGGTGGCCGTATATACCGATTTCGATGCATTTCTGAAGCACGATATGGACCTTGTGGTGCTGGCGAACTACGCCAACGAGCACGCGCCCTACGCGATACGCGCGATGAAGGCGGGCAAAAACGTGCTCAGCGAGGTGCTGCCGGTACAGAACCTGAAGGAGGCCGTGGAGCTGATCGAAGCGGTGGAATCCACCGGCATGCTCTACGCCTACGCCGAAAACTACTGCTATATGCCCGCCTCGAAGAAGATGCGCGAGCTCGTGCGCGAGGGTAAACTCGGCACGTTTGAATACGGCGAGGGAGAATACATGCACAACTGCGAGCCCGGCTGGCACAGGCTCACCAACTGCGACCCGAACCACTGGCGCAACACGATGAGCGCGTTTTACTACTGCACGCATTCGCTGGGGCCGCTGATCCACATCTCCGGCCTGCGCCCGGTAAGCGTAACGGGCTTTGAGGGCCCCTACAACGCGCGGATGTACCGTATGGGCGCGAAGGCGGGCCCATTCGGCGTGGAAATGGTAACGCTCGAAAACGGCGCGGTGCTGAAGAGCCTGCACGGCGTGGGCCCGGCAAGGAATTCCATATGGTATTCGGTGTACGGCAGCAAGGGCCGCATGGAGAGCGCCCGCGAGGACGCCGAGGCCGGGGGCATGGGCAAGCTCTACGTGAACCTCGACGAAAACGACGGCGACAACGCCTTCTGCGCGCGCGAGCAGCGCACGGACGACGGGCTCTCCGCCATCGCAGAAAACTCCGGGCACGGCGGCTCCGATTACTACGTGATGCACAACGTGATCGAAAAGCTCAGGGGCAACAGAAACTGCGACGTGATCGACGTATACGAGGCGCTCGATATGTTTTTGCCGGGGCTGTTCGCCTACCGCTCCGCCCTGGCCGGCGGGCTCCCGATGGAGGTCCCCGACCTGCGCGATCCCGCACAGCGCGAAAAATGGCGGAACGACACCGCCTGCACCGATCCCGCCGCCGCGGGCGACATGCTGCAGCCGAGCCTTTCGGGCGGAGACCCGGAGATCCCCGATTCCGTATACGAAACGCTGGCCTCCTACGACCGGAGCCGCAGCATCGAAAAGGAATATCTTGACGAACTGAAAAAGAAAAACGATTGAATAAAGGAGACTGTAACTATGAGTAAGGTAAGACTCGGTATCGTGGGCGTCGGCAACATGGGCCGCGGCCACATCAACAACTACGCCGAAGGTCGGCTGCCGGAGATCGAGATCACCGCCGTGGCGGATATCGACCCCTCCAAATTCGCGTTCGCGCAGGAAAAGATCCCGGGGGTGAAGTGCTATAACACCGCAACCGAGATGTTCAACAGCGGCGACTGCGACGCGGTGCTGATCGCCACCCCGCACTATTTCCACCCGCCGATGGCGAAGGAAGCCATGCAGGCCGGCCTGCACGTGATGAGCGAAAAGCCCGCGGGCGTTTACACAAAGGACGTTCGCGAGCTGATCGAGTTCACAAAGACCAGCGACAAGACCTACGCCATCATGTTCAACCAGCGCACGAACTGCCTCTACCGCAAGATGAAGGAGCTGATCGATTCCGGCAAATACGGCGATTTCAAGCGCGTGAGCTGGATCATCACCGACTGGTTCCGCACCCAGCAGTATTACAACTCCGGCTCCTGGCGCGCGACCTGGGCGGGCGAAGGCGGCGGCGTGATGCTGAACCAGTGCCCCCATCAGCTGGACCTGTGGCAGTGGCTCTGCGGCATGCCCGTGAAGATCCGCGCCTTCTGCCATGAGGGCAAATGGCACGATATCGAGGTGGAGGACGACGTTACGATCTATGCCGAATACGCCAACGGCGCCACCGGCACCTTCATCACCACCACCGGCGACTGCCCCGGCACCAACCGGCTCGAGATCACGCTGGACAGAGCGAAGCTGCTTGTGGATTTCGCCAGCCCCACCGGCGACGGCAGCCTCTGGCTCTATGAGCTGAACGGCTCCACGAAGGATTTCATCTACCATTCCGAAGAGGGCTTCGCAAAGCTCTCGGGCGAATGGAAAAAGGTGGAGACCGACGGCAAAAACGAGCAGCACGTGGGCGTGCTCAACGCCTTCGCGGCGCACATCCTGCGCGGCGAACCGCTGGTAGCGGACGGTGCGGAGGGCATCAACGGCCTCACCATCTCGAACGCGGCGTTCCTCTCTTCGTGGCTGGGCGAAGAAGTGACCCTGCCCATTGACGAGGACCTGTATTACGAAAAGCTGCAGGAGAAGATCAAAAACTCCACCCATAAAAAGGTGGTCAACGAAAAAACCGAGAGCGACATGAGCTCTACGTATTAAGGAGGAAAACTGTTATGATGAAGATCGGCGTTATCCCGGATTCGTTTGAAGTACCGTTCAAAGAGGCGGTCATCCTCGCCCGCGACCTCGGCGTGAAGGGGCTGCAGCCCTACGTGACCAGAGGCGAGCTCGCGCCCGAAAACCTCACGAAAGAGGACCGCAGAGAGATTCTGAAGTTCGTAAAGGACAACGGTCTTGTATTCAGCGCCCTCTGCGCGGATTTCGGTCTGCCCTTCAACACCAGAGATAACGAGGCGGGCGTTGAGCGTACCAAACGCATGATGGATCTCGCGCTGGATTTCGATACCCACGTGATCACCACCCACATCGGCAAGGTGCCGCAGGACGAGAACAGCGAAGAATACAAAAACATTCTCGCCACCATTGAAAAGCTGGGCAAATACGGCGACGAGATCGGCGTGGCGTTCGCCACCGAAACGGGCCCCGAGAAGGCATACATTCTGAAGGGCATCCTCGACAAGGCGGATACGAAGAGCGCGAAGGTGAACCTTGACCCGGCCAACTTCGTGATGTGCTCCGCCCAGAACCCGGCGGAGGCGGTATACCTGCTGAAGGACTACATCGTGCACACCCACGCCAAGGACGGCGTTATGCTCGACAACGAGGGCCACTATCAGGAGCTGATCCTCGGCGAGGGCGGCGTGAACTTCCCCGAATATCTCGCCGCGTTGAAGGACGTCGGTTACGACGGCTTCCTCACCATCGAGCGCGAGGCCGGCGCCACCCGTTTCGCGGATATAAAGCATGCGGTGACGTTCCTGACCGAGAACCTGAAAAAACTGTATTAAGAGGTAACGTATGGCACTGAAACTTGGGATCATCGGCTGCGGCGGCATCGCCAACAGCCATATGCACGGCTACAACGCGCTGGGCGAACGCGTGGAGGCGACGGCCTGCTGCGACATCAATTTCAAAAAGGCGAAGGAGTTTGCCGAGCGGTACAACATCCCGCACTGTTACGATAACTGCTATGACATGCTGAAAAACCACGCGCTGGATATCGCAGACGTATGCACGTGGAATGCGGCGCACTGCGAATGCTCCGTGGCGGCGCTGGAGGCCGGCGTAAACGTGCTGTGCGAAAAGCCGATGGCGATGAACGCCGCCGAAGCCGAAAAGATGAAGGCTGCCGCCGACAAGGCCGGAAAGCTCCTGATGGTCGGCTTTGTGCGCCGTCAGGGCGACGACGCGGCACGCGCCATAGAGCTCATCAAGGACGGTACGGTCGGCGACGTCTACTTCGCAAAGGCCACCTATCTGCGCCGCGCGGGCTTCCCCGGCGGCTGGTTCGGCAACAAGGCGCTCTCAGGCGGCGGTCCGCTGATCGACCTGGGCGTGCACGTGATCGACCTTACCCGCTATATCATGGGCTGCCCGAAGCCCGTGAGCGTTTACGGCGCGGCGTTCGACAAGCTCGGCGCGAGAGAAAACGTGAGGCGCGACGGCGGCGCGTGGATCAGCCAGACCGAGGTGGATAAGCCCGTATTCAACGTGGAAGACCTCGCGGTGGCGATGATCCGCTTCGACAACGGCGCGCTGCTGGAGGTGGAATGCAGCTTCAACCTGAACCTGAAGCACGAAAAGGGCGACATTGAGATCTACGGCTCGAAGGCCGGGTTCTCGCTGGGCGAATTTGAGCTGCACACCGTGGTCGATCACGAGCTGGCGGATATCAAGCTCAACGGCGACCACCGCTTCGAGTTCCAGCGCGATATGGACAAAGAGATGAAGAACTTCGTGGACGCGGTCGAGGGCAAGGCCGCCTGCCTCGCCCCCGCCGAGGACGGCGTTGCGCTGATGAAGATCCTGGACGCGATCTACCTTTCGGCGCAGACCGGAAAGAGCGTGGAGATTCAGTAATGCGAAATGCGGAATGCGGAATGCGGAATTACCTGCAATGAACGATCCTTTTTCTCTTACCGGACATTCAGATGAAACGGAACGGAAGTTAAGCGAAACCGCAGAATCGCCGAAAAACAATTCCGAATTCCGAATTGCGAATTCCGAATTAAACCTTCGTCCTCACCATATTTTCTGCCTGCGGTTTTTTGAGGGCAGGGGCTACAGCGAGGCGTTTGTGAAAAATACGTATGCCGTGCTGGACCGTCTGCGGGAAGAAGGGCGGTTTACCGTCGTCTTCGGGCCGGACGCGCTCTGCGAAGCCTGCCCCAACCTGCACGCAGGCGGCTGCGTATGGCAGAATAAGATCATGCGGTACGACGAAGCCGCCGCTTCCCTGCTGGGAGTGCGCGAAAACGAAGCGTACTTATGGAGCGGTTTTACAAAAGAAACCGCCCAAACACTTATCCCCGCGATCTGCGCGGACTGTGAATGGTACGGTCTGTGCGCGAACAAATAACAAACACATCAGAATGATCCGCTCACCGGGTTCCCGGCGGGCGGATCGCTTTTTTTGCGGATCTCACGCAAATAATTCCCACACATGCGCACGTTTACTGCCGCGCGCTCTCTTTTTCGGAAACGGCCAGACTGCGTCCGCAGGCAAGATAGCTCAGCTTCGGCACGCGTTCGCCGAGATACTTATACGCCTTTTTGCCTGTGCAGTGGCAGGTATAAAACATGATATCGGGGGATGCGTTCAGCACGTCCGCGACGCCGTCCAGCAGCTCTTTCGGCGCGGTACGTCGCAGCACGGGATCGAACAGGTGAAACCCGCCCACGCACA
This sequence comes from Clostridia bacterium, assembly GCA_017439205.1. Classification (GTDB taxonomy): domain Bacteria; phylum Bacillota; class Clostridia; order Oscillospirales; family Acutalibacteraceae; genus RUG806. The sequence goes on along the minus strand of JAFRSZ010000061.1, from coordinate 785 downwards.
CGCCCGGCGCATGGGGTTCCGCTTTTTTCAGAATGTTCGCGATCCCGGCGTGGCCGCAGCCCACGACCAGCACGTTGCTTTTGCCGAAGATCAGCAGATTCTGCTCGTGCAGGAAATCGTCGCGGCGGCGTTCACCCCAAAGCACGTCGTTCATCGGGGAGCGCAGCAGCTTTTGCTCGGGCACCGTGAACAGCAGCAGCTCTTCGTCGATCCGCCGGTCGCCCTGCACGGTGATCACACGCGGATTTTCGCTGAGCGCGGGGTTCAGCCCAATGGGGATCTTTACCGGCCCCACGCGGTTGAAGTGCGGCTCGAACGCGCCCGCCTGCACGTAGACCTTTGCCCTGCCGTTGACCTCCAGAAAGCGTTCCAGCGCGCCGCCGTGGTCGAAATGCCCGTGCGAGATAATCACCATATCGACCTCGGTGAGATCCACGTCCATCGTTTCGGCGTTGCGAAACAGCGTATCGTCCGGCCCCAGATCGAACAGCAGCCTGTGCTGCGGGGTCTCGATATAGAGCGAAAGCCCGTGCTTCGGCCTGCAGCCGTTTTCGGCGGTGTTTTCAACCAGTGAAAGAATCCTCATGTCCGCACCTCCCTTTCTGCGTTCATCATAACATATTCGGAGAGATCAGGCAAGTAAAAAACTGAAATTCAGCCGTTCGCTGTTCGCCGTTCGCCGTTCGCTCTGAAACAGAAAAAAGTGTTGTATTATTTGAAGGTTGATTGGATCCGAAGATTTCTTTTTATAATACCGATTGCATAACAAAACTTTCGTTTTTCAT
>JAFRSZ010000060.1 GCA_017439205.1 Clostridia bacterium | reverse complement strand
CGTCTCGACGCCCCGCCAAGTGTATTGTTTGAAACCGTTATTTACAAAGCGAAACACCAACACATATCGTTTGTAATTAATATATGTTGAATTCTATGGTTCGCGGGGCGTCGAGACGCCGCCCCCTACGGTGAGGTGGTTCAAACCGCTCGCCAAACTGAAATTTGACGCTCTGAACGCGCTCATCCGGGGAATCTCAGCCGCAGCTTATGTATCTCTTCGCCGTCCAGCACGTGCAATGCGCCCGCGGCGTCGGTTTCGCCGAGAAGGAGCTTGACGCCGAGCTGTACTTCGAGCGCGCCGATAACGCCAACCGTGCTGCTCACCGCGCTTATTCGGGGGTTCTCGACGTCCAGCAGGCCCGCCGCTTTCAGATCGGGCGTTTTGCCGGGCAGCCAGAGGTACGCCGTGCCGTAAAAGCCGTTCACGCCGCCGTTTACCAGCGGTTTTTTCTTTTCGCGGCAGTATTCCTGCACGGTATGGCGGGCGGCGTTGTTGTCCACCGCCAGAAACACGATATCGGCGCCGTTAGCGAAGGCGAGGTCTTCCGGCGTCCCGATTTTTTGCGATACGGGCCGTATGTCCGTTTCCGGCGCGAGGGCGGAAAGCCGTTTCGCCGCCAGCGTGACCTTTTCGCCGCCGATATCGGCGTGGGTATATAAAAACTGCCGGTTCAGGTTCGATTCGCTCACGGTGTCGAAGTCGCACAGGATCAGTTTCCCGATCCCTGCGCAGGCAAGGTGCGTCGCGATATTGCAGCCGAGCCCGCCGCAGCCGATCACCGCTGCGGTATATTTTTTGATGTCAAAGCCCTGCAGGGCGATCCGGTCGATCATGGTTTTACGTCTTTGCCGCAGTTCAGCGTTTTGCCGCTCAGCGTTTCCATCGCGTGCTCCAGCACCGGCAGAAAGACCTCCAGCGATTCCTTCACCGCCTTGGGGCTGCCGGGCAGGTTCACGATCAGCGTTTGCCCGCGGATCCCGGCAACGGCGCGGGAGAGCATGGCGCGGGGCGTGATCTTCAGGCTTTCGGCGCGGATGGCCTCGGGGATGCCGGGCACCGCCTTTTCGATCACGGCAAGGGTGGCTTCGGGCGTGACGTCGCGCGGGGCGAGCCCGGTCCCGCCGGTGGTGAGCACCAGATCGCTCCTGACGTCGTCGCACAGTTCGATCAGCGCTTCCTCAATACGCGCCCTCTCGTCCGGCACGGTCATGTACCGCGCCGTTTCGCCGTAAGGCGACATAAGTTCGGAGATGAGCGGGCCGCTTTTGTCTTCGGCCTCGCCCCGGGAACACCGGTCGCTGACCGTTAAAACCGATATGCGCACCGTTCGTCCACCAGCCCTTCTGTTTGTTCTCTTCCGGCCACTAGCCACCGGCCACTGGCCACTAGCCACTGGCCACCGGCCACTAGCCACTAGCCACTGGCCACTCTTCCATCTTACCATACTCTTATTAATATTTCAAGATAAATAAATCATACTTTACAAAAAAGAAAATATATGCTACTATATTTTTGTATATAATTCATTTCCGATCCGCCGCCGCTAAACGCTCTGCGCACGGGGCTGCGGACGAGGCTGAAATACCGCGGGCTTCATGCCCCTCAGCCTAAGGGTACGGTGGGAAACCGCCGCGCCTTCCGTGTTTGAAAAGGAGTATGGATTATGAAAAAACTCATCGCCCTCCTGATGGCGCTTGTCATCGTGCTGTCGTTTGCAGCATGCGCCGGCAAGACCACAGACGTAACCACCACTGCCGCGCCCGACGCGTCGCAGGCCACCACACAGCCCGTTGCCACACCCGAAAACCCCGTGATCCGCCTTGCCACCACCACGTCGGTGAACGATTCCGGCCTGCTGCCGTATCTGCTTCCCGCGTTCGAGGCGGAAACCGGCTACAAGGTAGAGGTCGCCTCCGCGGGTACCGGCGTTGCGATCGGCTACGCGAAATCCGGCGACGCGGATCTGCTGCTGGTGCACTCCAAGAAGCAGGAAGAGGCCTTCATCGAAGAGGGCTTCGCCTCCACCGAGCGCCTTTCGTTCATGTATAACTTCTTCGTGATCGTGGGCCCGGCGGACGATCCCGCGGGCATCAAGGATCTTGCCACCGCCGCCGATTGCTTCAAGGCCATTGCCGAAGCGGGCACGGGCTTCGCCAGCCGCGGCGACAACTCCGGCACGCACAATAAAGAGACCGCCATCTGGGAATCCGCCGAAATCGATCCCTCCGCCGAGAGCTGGTACAGCTCCCTCGGCAAGGGCATGGGCGATACGCTCACCACCGCCAACGAGATGAAGGTGTATGCGCTCACCGATAAGGCCACCTTCCTTTCGATGAAAGACAGCCTTCCGAACCTCGCCATCCTCAAGGAAGAGGCCGACGATATGAAGAACACCTATTCGCTTCTGGGCGTCAAGGCGGACGCCGCGGCCTTCGCGGGCACGGACGTTTCCATCAATACCGAAGGCGCGAACGCTCTGATCGAATGGATGCTTTCCGACGAAGCCGCCGCTCTGATCGCCGATTACGGCAAAGAGCAGTACGGCGAGCAGCTGTTCTTCCTGATCGAAAAATAAGCATTTCCGGCCGCTGTAAGCTCTTTGCAGCGGCTTTTTAACTTATGGATTACTTAAAAGAAGCCTTTACGCTGCTGCTGCATCCGGATGCGGAGCTGATGCAGATCATAGGCACCACGCTCACAATGAGCTTTTTCTCCACAAGCATCTCCTGTATCCTGGGGATGCCTTTGGGCGTGCTGCTGGGCAAACGCCGGTTCATCGGCAGGAGCCTGCTGCTGCGCATCGTGAACACGCTGATGGGCCTGCCGCCGGTGGTGGCGGGTCTGATCGTGTTTATGCTGTTCCGGGGCGTGGGGCCCTTCGGCAGCCTGCATCTGATGTTCAGCGTGCCCATCATGGTGATCGCGCAGGTGTTGCTGATCACGCCGGTGGTCATCGGCCTTTCCGCCGCGGCGGCGGGGGAGAAAAGCGCCATGATCCTCGAAACCGCCCGCGGCATGCGTTTTTCCGGCGGGCGGCAGACGTCGCTCTTGCTGCGGGAATGCGCGCCCCAGTTCGTAACCATCGCGCTGATGGGCTTCGGACGCTCCATCGCCGAGGTGGGCGCGGTGTCGCTGGTGGGCGGCAACATCCAGTATAAAACGCGGGTCATGACCACGGCGATCCTGCTGGAATCCAACAAGGGCGATTTCCGCCGGGCGCTGGCGCTGGGCGTGATACTGATGCTGATCTCGCTGATCGCCAACATCCCCGCCTACACGCTGCAGGAGAAAATGAAATGATCCGCATCGAAAACCTCAAAAAAAGATACTCGTCCGATTTTACGCTGGATATCCCGGCCCTGAGCATCGCCCCCGGCGAGCGCGTGGCGCTCATCGGCCCCAACGGCTCCGGCAAGAGTACGCTTTTGCGCATCCTTGCGGGCGTATTAAAGCCCGAAGAGGGTAAAATCGGGATCTCCGTGCCCGAAAAGGATACGGGCTACCAGCCGCAGAACCCTTACGTGTTCCGGGGCACGGTCGAAAAGAACCTGCGCCTCGGTATGCGCGGGGACGAAGATATCGCGGCGCTGCTGGAGGAATGCGAGCTCACCGCCCTGAAGGATAAGCGGGCGGACCGGCTCTCCGGCGGCGAACGGCAGCGGCTGTGCCTTGCCCGGATGCTGGCGGGCAATTACAAGCTGCTGCTGCTGGACGAGCCTCTTTCCGCCGCGGACATCGAAACCGGCGAACGGCTCTCTCTGCTGCTCAAACGGTACTGCGAAAACACCGGCGCAACGCTCGTGATGAGCACGCACCTGCCGGTACAGGCGCAGCAGATCGCCACAAAATACCTGATCCTGTACAAGGGGCAGGTCGCCGAATACGGCGACGCCGCCACGCTCAGCGCCCCCGAAAGCGAGTTCGGGAAACGGTTCCTCTCGCAGTGGAAGCTCTGATCCCCGCTGCGCCCGAAAATGAAAAATGAAAAATGCTTAACGTGATCTCTTTGAATCAGGCGATCGAAATCGCCGAACATACCGTGAACGTCGCGCCGCCGGAAACGGAGCGGCTGCCGCTGTGCGCCGCCTTCGGGCGGGTGCTGGGCGAGGATATCGAAAGCGGCGAAAACGTGCCTTCGTTCGACCGCTCCACAATGGACGGCTTTGCCGTATGCGCGCAGGATACCTTCGGCGCTTCCGGCGCGCTGCCCGCGATGCTGGATATCGTGGGCGAGGTGGGCATGGGCGAACGCACGGACCTTGCGCTTTCCCCCGGCGAATGCGTGAAGATCCCCACCGGCGGCATGCTGCCCGCGGGGGCGGATGCGGTCGTGCCCGTGGAATGTGCGGACGCCGAAAACGGCGTATGCCTTGTGTATGCGTCGGTCAGCCCCCTGCAGAACGTGACTCGCGCGGGGGACGACGTCGCCTTCGGGCAGACGGTGCTGAAAAAAGGCGCGCTGCTCACCCCGGCAGCCGTGGGCGTGCTCGCGTCCATGGGCAGAGAAGAGGTCACGGTATTTCAAAAGCTCCGGGTGGGCGTTCTCTCCACCGGGAATGAACTTGTAAACGTCGGGCAAACGCCGGATATCGG
>JAFRSZ010000009.1 GCA_017439205.1 Clostridia bacterium | reverse complement strand
GTCGCCCTCGTCGTCGTAATCCTGCTTCAGATCGACGCGCGCGCCGTCTTCGTCAAACACGGTAACGTCGAGCGCCAGAGCCTGCAGCTCTTTAACAAGCACCTTGAAGCTCTCGGGGATGCCGGACTTCGGAACGTTGTTGCCGTTTACGATGGCTTCGTAGGTCTTTACGCGGCCCACGACGTCGTCGGACTTCACGGTAAGGATCTCCTGCAGCGTATAGGCGGCGCCGTAAGCTTCCAGCGCCCACACTTCCATTTCGCCGAAGCGCTGGCCGCCGAACTGGGCTTTACCGCCGAGAGGCTGCTGCGTAACAAGAGAATACGGGCCGGTGGAACGGGCGTGGATCTTATCGTCGACCAGATGGTGCAGCTTTAAGAAGTACATAACGCCCACGGTAACGGGGTTGTCAAACTTTCTGCCGGTACGGCCGTCGTACAGGGTGACCTTACCGGAAGTGTCGAGGCCGGCCTCTTTGAAGGCCTCAATGATGTCGCTCTCGTGCGCGCCGTCGAAAACGGGGGTCATGATGTGCCAGCCCAGCTCTCTGCAGGCACGGCCCAGATGCACTTCCAGCACCTGACCGATATTCATTCGGGACGGAACGCCCAGGGGGTTCAGCACGATATCCAGCGGCGTGCCGTCTTCAAGGAAGGGCATATCCTCCTGCGGAAGAATGCGGGAAACAACGCCCTTGTTGCCGTGACGGCCGGCCATCTTATCGCCGACGCTGATCTTACGCTTCTGCGCGATGTAGCAGCGTACGACCTTATCGACGCCGGGAGAGAGCTCGTCGCTGTTGTCTCTGGTATACACTTCAACGGCAACGATAATGCCGTATTCGCCGTGGGGCACTTTGAGGGAGGTATCGCGCACTTCCCTTGCCTTCTCGCCAAAGATCGCGCGCAGCAGTTTTTCTTCCGCCGTAAGCTCAGCCTCGCCCTTGGGGGTGACCTTACCTACAAGGATATCGCCGGAGTGGACCTCCGCGCCGATGCGGATGATACCGTTCTCATCCAGGTCCTTCAGCGCGTCTTCACCTACGTTCGGGATGTCTCTGGTGATCTCTTCCGGGCCCAGCTTGGTCACGCGTGATTCCACTTCGTACTTTTCTATATGGATAGAGGTATATACGTCGTCTCTTACGAGCTTTTCGTTGATCAGAACCGCGTCTTCGTAGTTGTAGCCTTCCCACGTCATGAAGCCGATCAGGGCGTTCTTGCCGAGGGAGATCTCGCCTTCGCTGGTGGCGGGGCCGTCCGCGATCACGTCGTCTTTTTCAACGCGGTCGTTCACGTTCACGATGGGGCGCTGGTTGATGCAGGTGCCCTGGTTGGAACGCATGAACTTCAGCATCTCATACTCGTCGATCGTGCCGTCGTCGCAGGCGACTTCCACATGGTCGGCGCTCACTTTGGTAACCACGCCGGGCTTTCTGCACAGAACGCATACGCCGGAATCGCAGGCGGACTTGAATTCCATGCCCGTGCCGACGTAGGGCGCTTCGGTTTTCAGAAGCGGTACCGCCTGACGCTGCATGTTCGCGCCCATCAGAGCACGGTTCGCGTCGTCGTTTTCAAGGAACGGGATCATTGCCGTAGCCACGGATACCACCATACGGGGAGAAACGTCCATGTAATCGGCGAATTCGGGCGGAACGTCGAGGAATTCGTCTCTGTAGCGGCAGATGATACGGGAGTTTTTGAAGTAGCCGTCTTCGGTGAGGGGTTCGTTGGCCTGCGCGACGCGATACTCGTCTTCCACGTCGGCGGTCATGTATTCCACCTGCTCGGTCACGCGGCCGGTCGTTTTGTCCACTTTGCGGAACGGCGCTTCAATAAAGCCGTAGCGGTTGATGCGCGCAAAGGTGGCAAGATAAGAGATCAGGCCGATGTTGGGACCTTCGGGAGATTCAATGGGGCACATGCGCCCGTAATGCGTATAATGAACGTCGCGCACTTCGAATCCGGCGCGGTCACGGGAAAGACCGCCGGGGCCCAAAGCGGAAAGACGGCGTTTATTGGTAAGCTCGGCCAGGGGGTTGGTCTGGTCCATGAACTGCGAGAGGGGCGAAGAGCCGAAGAACTCGCGGATCACGGCGATCACGGGACGAACGTTGATCAGCAGCTGGGGCGTAAGGCTTTCGGGGTCCTGCGTGTGGATGGACATGCGCTCACGCACGACGCGCTCCATGCGGGTGAAACCGATGCGGAACTGGTTCTGCAGCAGCTCGCCCACGCTGCGCACGCGGCGGTTGCCGAGATGGTCGATATCGTCAAGATGGCCTACGCCGTGCGCCACGCAGTTCAGATAGCTGATGGTGGCGAAAATATCTTCAACGGTGATATGCTTCGGGATCAGAAGATCGCACTTTTCCGCGAGCAGCTCGGCGAGGGCTTCTTTATCGTCGCCGGCCTCGTCGAGAATGCCGCTGAGCACCTTGTAGCTGACGCGCTCGTTGATGCCGATGGCCTCAAGCTCTTCCTCGGTGAAATCGGGAAGATAGCCCAAAGGATCCACCATGCCGTTGGAGATCACTTTTACGAGAACGCCTTCCGCGTCTACCCAGGCGACGGTAACGCCGGCCTGTTCGATGGCATAGGCAAGCTCTTTATCCACCTTCGTTCCGGCTTCGGCAAGCACCTCGCCGGTGGCTTCGGAAACAACGGCCTCCGCCAGCACCTGTCCGCGCAGGCGGTCGGCAATGCCGAGCTTCTTATTATATTTATATCTGCCCACGCGGGAAAGATCGTAACGGCGGTCGTCAAAGAACAGGCCGTTCAGATGCGACTGCGCGGTTTCGATCGTGGGAGGCTCGCCGGGACGCAGCTTTTTGTAAACTTCAAGCAGCGCTTCCGCGGTGTTCTGGGAAGGATCCTTTTCAAGGGTCGCCTCAATGCGCTCGTCGTTGCCGAAGAATTCTCTGATCTCGGCATTGGTGGAAATACCCAGCGCGCGGATGAACGTTGTGATGGGCAGTTTTCTGTTTTTATCGATCCTTACATAGAATACGTTTGCGGGATCGGTCTCGTATTCAAGCCATGCGCCGCGGTTCGGGATCACCGTGGTGGCAAAAAGACGCTTGCCGATCTTATCGCGGCTCATTTCATAATACACGCCGGGAGAACGAACGAGCTGGGAGATGATAACGCGCTCGGCGCCGTTGATGATAAACGTACCGGATTCGGTCATGAGCGGGAAATCGCCCATGTAGATATCGTTGGTTTTGATCTCGCCAGTAGATTTATTCAGCAGTCTGGCAGTCACCTTCAAACGGGCGCTGTAGGTCGCGTCGCGTTCTTTGCATTCCTTCACCGTATACTTGGGCTTGGGATCGATCTGGTAATCCGTAAAATCAAGTACGAAATTGCCTGTGTAGTCCGTGATCTCGTTCACGTCCTTCAGCACTTCCCTGAGACCTGTTTTTACGAACCAATCGTATGACTTTTTCTGAACCTCAATGAGATTCGGCATCTGCATGACCTCATTGATCTTCGAAAAACTCAATCTGGTTTTTCTGCCGACCTTTACGGGTTTCGTTTGCACCATAGTAACAAATCACTCCGTTCTTTTTTTCTCCGCAAAGCTGAAATGAAGCTTGTTTGCCCTCTGATGAAATACCAAAAATCGCCGCTTGACAAACACGTTTGATTCGGGTATAATAACAATGTTGATTGCCTGCAGGATATTAATATCCATCATATATGCAGTATAGCATTATATCAAACAATTTCAAGCTTGTCAAGAAGTTTTTTCTGATAATTTCGTGTTTTTTTGTATATTTTTAAAGTAACGCCCGTACGCAGATATCTGCATACGGACGTTTTTTGTGATTTTTCTGAAGAATTAAAGAATAATGCCGTTTTCGGCCCGTTATGGAACCTTCCGGACCCGCTGCTAAATCAGCCCGTTCTGCCTGAGACGCCTGTAATAAAGCTCTGTGATGTAATCGCGCACGATATCGCTGAAATGCACGATCTGCAGATCCGAGCGCAGCATTCTTGCGAGCAGTTCATCTGTTTCCTCTTTGCAGTAAGAAATACAGGGAAAGCTCAGAATATCGCCCTGCGACGTTTCGATCAGAACGCCGTATCCCGACGAACCGCCGCGCTGTTCACTCCCGATGAGAGTGATACGCGTATTGATAACATGGCCTCCTCTCCGCCGCATCGGTCTGGATGCGGAATGAATTGTTTTCGAAAACACCATGATTATAATACAATGGAAAAACAATGTCAATAGCATTGTGATATATTTTTACTGTTTTTTGTTGATTATATTCACATTTTAATATTTCATGTAGTATTACCGCAGCTTTATGACACTCGGTTCACTGTACGGCGAATTCCGGGGCCTTGCGTTTGATCTTGCCGCTTTCGGTGCGTTCAAAGGGCGTTGCGCGCAGGATCACCTTCGTTATGTAGTGCGAGGGCTTTGCCTTCAGGTTCATTTCTTCCGCGGCTTTGTCCAGAACCGATTTGACGTCTTCTATACAGTTATCTCTGATATACGCCGCATTCGGGAAGACTTCCGCCACAAGGCGGTCGCTGCGGGCATACACCATGACCTCTTCAACAATATCCAGCTGCTGGAATTTCTTTTCTATGGCTTCCGGCGATACGTTTTCGCCGTTGGAGAGGATGATGAGATTCTTGACGCGTCCGGTGATGAACAATTCCCTGTCTTCGGTGAGCGTGCCGATATCGCCGGTCTTCAGCCAGCCGTCTTCGGTGAACATGGCCGCCGTTTCCTCCGGCATTTTGTAGTAGCCCAGCATGCGCGTGGGGGTAAGCACCTGGATCTCGCCGTTTTCGATGCGAACGTCGCATACGTCGATCACCCTGCCGACAGAAGCCATGCTGACGCCTTCATCCGGCACGGAGATCCGGCAGCCGGCTTCGGTCATGCCGTAGCCCTGCCGCAGCATGATACCGAGCGCGTCGTATTCCCGCACAAGCGCCGGATCGAGATAAGCGCCGCCGGAGATCATCCATCTGAGATTCCTGCCGAACACCTTTTGCGCAGCCTCGGGCGGGGTGAGCGATTTATCCCGAAGCATGGCCGATTTTACCACCTTCAGCAGCGTCTGGGCGATCAGCGGCACAACGCGCATCACCCGCGGCTGAAATACGGAAAGGCTGTTCAGAACGGAATGCATATTGCCGTTGAGCGCCACCGTGAGGCCGTCTTTCATATTCTTGAGGTAATCGCCGGTGAAACAGTATATATGATACATCGGCAGCACGGAGAGCGCTACGGATTCTTCCGTAAAGATATCGGTACAGTAATCGGTATACATGATGTTTCCGACCAGCGCCCTTGTGGAAAGCATGACCGCCTTGCGCACCCCCGTGGTACCGGAGGTGTAGATCATGGCGGCGCAAGCTTCGGGATCGACGCGGATATCAGACAGCGCCGCGCAAGGGCTGTTTTCGCCGTAATCGCGGTAGATCGCTTCAAAATACGCGGCGTCGCCGATGTTTACCGCCTGTTTTACGGTTTTGCAGCTCTTGAGTATCTGCGCCGCACGCGCTTCGTATGCGTTTTCATAGAGCAGAAGATCCACGTCCGCCCTGTCAAACAGATTCACGGCCTCAAACACCGAAAGATCCGGCGAAAACGGGATCGCGACGTTTCCGGAGATCAGAATGCCGGTAAGGCAGGTGATATACTCATAGCTCGTATCGCTCACAAGCGCAATATGCATCCGTTCCGCCGAGATGCTGCGGATCCATCTGCACACGGCGAGGGCGTTCAGCCGGGTCGCAGCATAACTCCGTTCTTCCAGTTTGCCGCCGCGCATGAATTCGATAAAGGTTTTATCCCCATGCTTTGCGGCTGCGTCATCCAGCAGTTCGCGCACGGTCGGCACGTATTTCTCTGTCATTGAGTTCGCCCCTTTTATTCCTCTGCTTCAGAGAGGTATTCTTTATGCTCGCGCAAAAACTTCTTCTCTTCCGGCTTCAGATCCAAACCGATGGTGCCGCCCGGGTTCATCACGTAACCGGGATCGAAATAATCTTTCAGGGTACGGATCACGCCGTATTCCTTCTCGCCGAGATACCCCTCAAGCCACGGGGCGAACATTTTGCCGATGCCGTGGTGGTGGCTGATGGCGGCGCCGGACTTCTGGATCGCGTCAAGGATCGTTGCGTGATATTTGCGGAATTCCTCTTCATCCTGCATCTTGGTCATGAAGATGAAATACAGGTTCGCCCCCTGCGGATAGCAATGTGACATATGCGTGGTAACAATGGTATTCGGCAGCGCGTGGCAGACCTCGCGCACCTCGCGGTGCACGCGGCCCATATTGGACCAGTTCACGGTGCACTCGAGCGTATCGATCATAAAGCCGAAATCCATCAGCGTGTCGCGCAGATAGGGATCGTTGAAACGTCCCTTTTCCCAGCCCCTGCATACGTAGCCGGTCATCGGGATGCCGCCGTGCTTTACGGCGATCTTCGCGATGTTGTGCGCCACGTTTTTGGAAAAGCCCTTTTCGCCGTCCGTAAAGCCCAAAAACAGGCAGCGCTCAAAATCACGGTAACCGAGTTTCTCAAGGATCGGCCCGAGCGGCGTTTCATCCACGTTGTAAAGGTGGAGCATCAGCGAGGTCTCTTCGGCGTCGGAGAGGCGGAACACCGAGGAAAAACCGCATTCACACTGCATCATCTCCCGCGCTGCGATCCTGGCCGTTGCCCAGTCTTTGAACATATACGAGAAGCGTTTGCGGTTCTCCGGCATCCAACGGAACACCTTTAAGGTCACTTCCGTGAGCACGCCGAACGTCCCCTCGCCGCCCATCATGATCTGGTTGAGGTTTGGGCCGGTGGCTTCGCGGGAATAGTGGCTGGTTTCGATCTTACCGATGGGCGTTGCGTATTTCTGCGACAAAACGATGTCGGCAATGGTGCCGTAGTAGGTGCTGTTCTGCCCCGCGCCGCGGGTGACCGTCCACCCGCCCACGGAGCTGTATTCGAACGACTGCGGAAAATGCCCGCATGTATACGCCCGTTTCGCCCCGAAAAGCCTGGGGGCGTTGTGCAGCGTTTCTTCCAGCTTGGGGCCGGACATGCCCGCCTGCACGGTGATGGTCTGGTCGATCTCGTTGAAACGGATCACCTTATTGAAATTGCGGCGCATATCGAGCGAAACGCCGCCCTTGATCGGCTCCACCCCGCGTGTGACGGAGGAACCGCCGCCGTATACGTACAGCGGTATACCGTGTTCGGCAACATAGGCGACGATCCGCTCCACCTGTTCGCTCGTTTCGGGGAAAACCACAAGATCCGGCAGGCTGTCGAACCGGCGGTGACGCATACGAAGCAGGTCGTACATGGTCTGGCCGTAGGCGACGGCAAGCCGGTCGTAATCGGACTGCGACACGTTCTTCTCCCCCACGATGGCGGCGATGGCGTCCACATGCGCCCGATCGATCTTCGGCGCGTGCTCTTCGCCGAGCCGGACCGGGTCCATGCCGATATCGTCGTTATACTGCTTAAAATCCTCGTCGCGCAGATTGCAGCGCTCTTTGACGTAATTATACAGACTCTCTTTCGGATATTTGAAGAAATCAGGGTCGCCCCAGCGAAAGATGGAACGGTAACTGTTTTCGGGCGCGCGGGTCAGCACCCACTTCGGCTCAAAGCCTTTGTACGGTTTCGTGCTCATTCTGCGGATCTCCTTTTCATCAGTTTTACAATATTCTTATCGGTGTTTTTCAGACCTGCGGGAAGCCTGCTGTATACCGCATCGTAGTATTCCATATAAACACGGTGGTTTTCGGCGTCCGGCGCAAATTCATCCTTCATCTGCACCATATGGCCGATCGCGTCTTCGTAATCGCGGAACGTGCCCAGCGCAATAAACGCCACCATAGAAGAACCAACCGCGCTTGCCTCGTGCGTCTGGCTCCGTTTCACAGGCAGACCGAACACGTCTGCCGCGATCTGACAGACCACGTCGCTGCTTGCGCCGCCGCCCCCTGCGAACAGCGCTTTCACCGTTTTGCCGGATTGTTTCTGCATGGTACAAAGGCCGTGATACAGCTCCATGCAGACGCCCTCGATCATGGCGCGATACAGATGATAACGCGTATGATGATCGGAAAAGCCGACGATCGCGCCGCGGGCGTTCGGGTTCGTGATGCCCGCGGTCCAGAACGGCTGCAGCAGAAGACCGTCGCAGCACGGCGGGATATCCCGGATACGGTCGTCAAGAAGCTGTTCCGCGGAAATCCCCTGCTTTTCGGCTTCTTCCCTGTCCGCCGCGCCGAACTGCTCAACGAACCACGAGAGCATCCAGAAGCCGCGGTACACTTCAAACTCAGGGTTATAGATATCGTTCGGTACGCCCGGATACGCGGGCATGAACGGCTGGGGTTCGAAATAATCCTTCACCGCCATTTGCAGCGTTGCGGTGGTACCGAAGGATACGGCAGCCTGCTCGGGGCGGATCACAGACAGACCGAGCGTTTCACAACCCTTATCGGAACCGGTGGCGATCAGAGGCAGCCCCACGGGGATACCGGTCGCCGCGGCTGCGTCTTCGGTGATATTGCCGATCACAGCGCCCGACGGAACAAGCTCGCACAGCTTTTCTTGGGGCACGTCGCAAACGCATCGCGTCAGCTCGCCCGTGCCCATCCAGCAGCGGCCCTTGTAATCGAACGGCACGTGGCCGATCATATCGGAGGCGGCGTCTTTCAGCTCGCCGGTCAGCTTATAATTCAGGTAGGTGGGCAGCATCACGTATTTATCGGTTTGCTCCCACAGCTCCGGCTCGTTCTGCATCAGCCAGTTTGCGGCCGTAGCGCGGAAGAGGATCTTTACCGCTTCGCCCATGCCGACGAGGCGGAACAGCGCGGCTTTCGCAGGCGGGATCTTCCCGGTGCTGTCGGCCTTGCGCTGGTCAAGCCACAAAATGATATCACGCAGCGGTTTACGGTCTTTATCCAGGCAGAGCACCGTATCGCGGATACAGGTGAGCGTTACCGCCATGATACTGCCGACGCTTCCGGCGTTTCGCTCCAAAAGCGTTTTTGACAGAGCCGCGATCGCGTCGAAATAGAAATCCGGCGTCTGCTCCGCCCAGCCGGGCTCCTTTGAGAAATACGGCTGATCGTACTTCTTCTGGACCATGTCGGCGAAGCTGCCGTCCGGCCGCACCAGCATGCAGCGCGCGCTCTGCGTGCCGATATCAAAGGTAAGCACATAAGATTCGCTCATATATTACCCCCTGCTTTCCCGTTTTCAATCAATATATCGCTGGTCGCGATGACGTCCACGCCCAGATCAAGCACGTTTTCGATCACGGTATCGCCGCGTCCCAAGCGTACTTTGACGCACACCGCGCCGATCTGGCGCATCACGTCAAAGATGCGTGCTTTCGGTATCTCACCCGACACGCGCACCGGCAGCACCGGCACGTCGGGGAACGCCGTGCGAACCGTGCTGCACACCGTTCGTTTCGGGTCGGTCAGCTCACTCACGGCGAAATCGTATCCGCGTTTGCAGGAATTGCCGACAACCGTGATAACGCCGTTCTCTTCCGCGGCCTGCATCCTGCACCCGCGCGGACATACGATACAGGTTATCTCTTTCATGCTTCACGCTCCTTTTCCGCCTGCAATTGCAAGGCAAAGCGAATGTCAGATTCTTCAGTAAGCCCGAATGCGCCGAAGTCCAGCTCCAGCTTCTCCATTTCCGGCGGACGGAGAAAAGCGTATTTCTTCGCGAACACTTCCCTGCCGTCTGCGGTAACGGAAAGGCGCGTTTTGTTGAAATCGCCGCCTGAACGGAAATAAACGGCGACCTTCGTATTGTCACGGTTCAGATCCAGCCGCTGCGGCACGATATACAGAAAACTACCGTCTGCATGAAGCGGCACGTATTTTTGCGGCGCAGGCGTATACAGCGCGGCCGCTTTGCCCGCGGCTGCGGCGTTTTCGGATACGTAATCCACAAGGTCGTTTACGTGCAGCGCGTTGCCGCACGAGAATACGCCGGGAACGCCCGTCATGCACTGTCCGTCGCAATACGGGCCTTTGGTTTTAGGATCGATCTCAACGCCGAGACTCTCGGCGAGTTCGTTTTCGGGGATCAGGCCTACCGAGAGGATCAGCGCGTCGCAGTCCAGACGCGTCTGCGTACCGGGAATGGGTTTCATGTTTTCGTCCACTTCTGAGATCTCTACGCCTTCAAGCCGGTCGACCCCGAACACGCGCGTTACGGTATGCGAAAGATGCAGCGGGATATCGTAATCATATAAGCACTGCTGCAGATTTCTTGTCAACCCCGACGGGGTGGGCTTCGCCTCGTATACGCCCAGCACCCGGGCGCCCTCCAGCGTCAGCCGCCGCGCCATGATCAGCCCGATATCGCCGGAACCGAGGATCACGCATTTTTTCGCGGGCATCTCGCCCAACAGGTTTACAAAATGCTGCGCCGTTCCCGCGGTGAACACGCCGGAAGGGCGCGTTCCGTGAATGAACACCTGCTTTGCGGTGCGCTCACGGCAGCCGGTGGCGAGCACAAGCGCGTGCGCGTAATGCACGCTTATCCCCTGCCGGTTGACCGCGTGCACTTCAAACCCCTGTTCCGTTTTCACGATTTTCGTTACGAACGTCAGCGTCAACGCAGGGATATCCCGCGCACGGAACATATCGATATACCGTTCCGCATACTCGGGGCCGGAGAGCTTTTCGCCGAAGCGCAGCAGCCCGAACCCGTCGTGGATGCACTGCTTCAGAATACCGCCGAGGCGCGCTTCACGCTCGATCAGCAGAACGCGCGCGTCGTTGTCGTGGGCGCTTACGGCTGCCGCGAGCCCGGCGGGGCCGCCGCCGATCACGATCACATCGTATCGGTCGTTCGTCATGCTTCGCCGCCTCCTTCCGGTGTTTTGGTTTTGCCGAAAGTGATTACGGAACCCTCTCCGGATTTTCTGACTTCACTGAGCGGTACGCCCAGATAATCCGCAATGATCTGCGTTACCAGCGGCGAACAGAAACCGCCCTGGCAGCGCCCCATGCCCGGACGCACGCGCTTTTTGACGCCGTCCACGGTGGGCACGCAGATCGGCGAACGGAGCGCATCCAATATCTCCCCTTTGCTGACCTCTTCACAGCGGCATACGATCACGCCGTAATCGGGGTTTTCTTTGATCAGCTCCGCGCGCTGCGCCTCATCCATCTCACGCAGCGCCGGGATCCCCTTACGCACAGGATCGAAGGCGGGATTCTTTTCGACCGTCATCTTTTCGGAAAGCATATCCGCCGCCGTCTGCGCAACGTCGATCGCCACGGCGGGCGCGGTGGTGAGGCCCGGCGACTGGATGCCGGCGCAGTGGATCAGGTTCTTTGTGCGGCGGCCGCGCTCGATGATGAAATCCTCTTCAAAAGTGGGGGCGCGTACGCCTGTGAAATAGGTTATGATATCGCGCTCCGACAAACGGGGCAGCGTTTTTTTCTGTTTATCGAATACCACCCGGATGCTCTCGGGATGGGTCTCGGTGTTTTCTTTCTGCCAGGTCTCCACCGCGTCCGGTCCGGCAAGCAGATTACCGTGGGCTGTGCGCATCGTACCGCCGCCCTTCGTGTGCGCCCTGAGCTGTGCGCGCAGGTCGATCACCGAAGCGATGGAATGCATGTACACACCGGCTTTTTTATCCAATATGGAATTCGTGCCCCTGCGCGGATGGATGGAATAAAAGCGGTCGTCCGCCATTTTTGCGATCTCTTCGGCAAACACGCCCGCAGCGTTGATCACGACCTTCGGGTATAACGTGCCCCGGTTGGTATGTACGGCGCGTATCGTACCGTTCTCAACCTCCATACCCAGCACGGCAGTGCCGAGCGATACCTTCGCGCCGTTCTGAACGGCGTTTTCGGCATAGGCGATGGTAAGCCCGTAGGGGCACACGACCCCAGCGCTTGGGTTCAGGATCGCGAATTTCGCTTCCGGATCGAGCAGAGGCTCTTTTCTTTTGAGCTGCGCGCCGGAGATCAGCACCGTATCTTCAATGCCGTCGTGATATTTGCGCCAAAGGCAGTACAGGCGGATCAACGGTTTCAGCCAAACGTCGCCGAACAGAACGTACTGCCCCACACGGTGGAATTCAACGTTCAGGTCTTTGCACACCGTATCGAACATCCGGTTCGCAGTACGGATGTATTTATGCTTCAATGAACCCTTTCCCAGATCGATGCCGGGATGGACTTCGCCGTCGTTCCGTCCGGAGGCCTGCAGAGCAAGATCCGACTCTTTTTCGACCAGAAGCACGTTCAGTTTCCATTTGGTCAGTTCTCTTGCGATCGAAGCGCCCGAGATCCCGCCGCCGATCACAAGCACGTCCGGCGCGGCGCCTTCCAGCGTATGATCGGTGAAAGACGGTCGGCGCATGGGAGCGTCCTGCGCCTCAGGACAAACGATATCGTTCACCACGTGGATGCGGCTGTATTTGCGCGCCGCGGTACGGCAGGCGGAAATAACGTCCGGCCACCGCTCAAGTTCACCGCGCAGAACGATACAGTCATTTTCAAACGACGCGCGCACCCTGCCGCCGAACTGTTTATTCAGTTTTCGGTTGCATTTAGACATATCCATACGCAACTCTGCGCCGCTCCTTTCGGAATACATTCTTTTTTTTTATCATACCACCGCTGCGCGGCGATTGCAATTATCAGTTAAGAAAACACTCTGCACAATGAAACCCGGAGTTTATTTTTCAAAAAGTATTGACCGGATAAGGTATAGAAAGGTATAATTATTATATTAATTGATGAAATCTGGGAGGTCCGCCCGGTATGAATGACCACATCGCTTTTTCCGACAGCGCAGCCATGCAGCCGCTGCCGGCGCGCCTGCGGCCGCAGACCGTAGATGAGATCGTAGGCCAGCAGCATCTGCTCGGCCCGGGAAAGATCCTGCGCAGGATCATCGAACAGGACGCGGTTTCCTCCATGATTTTCTGGGGCCCGCCCGGCGTGGGAAAAACAACGCTGGCAAACGTGATCGCGAACCATACGAAAGCGAGTTTTATCAACTTTTCGGCCGTAACCAGCGGCATCAAAGAGATCCGCGCGGTAATGCAGAAGGCGGACGACAACCGCTCCACCGGCGAGAAGACCATCGTATTCGTGGATGAGATCCACCGTTTCAACAAGGCGCAGCAGGACGCGTTTCTGCCGTTTGTGGAAAAAGGCAGCATCATTCTGATCGGCGCCACTACAGAAAACCCGTCGTTTGAGGTCAACGGCGCGCTTCTCTCGCGCTGCAAGGTGTTTGTACTGAAAGCCCTGAGCGAAGAGGATATCCTTCTGCTTCTGCAGCGTGCCGTTACAAGCCCTCTGGGCTTCGGCGATCAGCACGTTCAGATCGAAGAGAACGTGCTTCGCATGATCGCAGTATTCGCGAACGGCGACGCGCGCACGGCGCTCTCCACGCTTGAAATGGCGGTGCTCAACGGCGAAGCTGAAAACGGGTCGGTAAACGTGACCGCCGAAACGGTGGAGCAGTGCACCTCGCGCAAATCGCTGCTCTACGACAAAACCGGTGAAGAACACTATAATCTGATAAGCGCGCTGCACAAATCCATGCGCAACTCCGAC
Source organism: Clostridia bacterium (assembly GCA_017439205.1). Classification (GTDB taxonomy): domain Bacteria; phylum Bacillota; class Clostridia; order Oscillospirales; family Acutalibacteraceae; genus RUG806. The sequence continues at coordinate 12,346 of JAFRSZ010000009.1, read as the reverse complement.
CCCGACGCCGCCGTTTACTGGCTCGCGCGCATGCTGGAAGCGGGCGAAGACCCGCTTTACATCGCCCGGCGCGTGACGCGCTTTGCCAGCGAAGACGTAGGGCTGGCGGATCCCCGGGCGCTGGAGCTGGCGATCGCGGCCTTTCAGGCCTGCCACCTGATCGGCATGCCGGAGTGCTCCGTCCACCTGACGCAGGCGGTCGTATACCTCTCGCTTGCGCCGAAATCCAACGCGCTGTATCTGGCGTATGAATCCGCGAAAAAAGACGCGCTGAAACAACTGGCTGAACCGGTGCCGCTGAACATCCGCAACGGCGTAACGAAGCTGATGCGGGAAGAGGGGTACGGGCAGGGCTATCAGTATGCCCATAACACCGAAGACAAACTGACAGACATGCAGTGCCTGCCCGATTCGCTGCTCGGAAAAAGCTATTACCGCCCCACCACGCAGGGGCTGGAATACAAGTTCAAAGACCGGATGGAGCAGATCCGGCAATGGAAAGAATCGCACAAGAAATGAACCGGAGCTGAGCGATATGAGAGAAAAAATTTACAACGTAATAGATTCCGCAAACAATGAGACCCGGCTTGCCACGTTTTACGATTTCTTTATGATGGCGGTGATTGTGATCAGCCTGATCCCGCTGGCGTTCAAAGTTGATCCTCCGGTGTTCATGATCACGGATAAAGCATGTACGGTGATTTTCATCATCGACTACATCCTTCGCTGGGTAACCGCAGATTACAAATTCGGAAAAAAATCGGCGTCTTCTTTTATTCGTTACCCCATTTCGCCGATGGCCATCGTGGACCTGGTATCGATCCTTCCTTCGATTTCCGCCGTGAACAGCGGCTTTAAGGTGCTGCGCGTGATGCGTATGATCCGCGCGCTGCGCGTACTGCGCATCTTTAAGGCGGCGCGGTATTCAAAAAGCCTGCAGATCATTTCGGGGGTCATGAAGAAATCGAAAGAACCGCTGATCGCCGTGTGCACGCTGGCGATAGCTTATATTCTGGTTTCCGCGCTGGTGATCCTGAACGTGGAGCCCGATTCATTTTCTTCTTTCTTTGATGCGGTATACTGGGCGACCGTTTCCCTCACCACGGTGGGCTACGGCGATATCTACCCCGTGACCACGATCGGCCGCATGGTCACGATGCTCTCTTCTCTGTTCGGCATCGCGATCGTTGCGCTGCCCTCCGGTATCATTACCGCCGGTTATCTTGAAGAACTGAAGATGATGCGCCGGGAACAGAAAAACGGCAGAAAGCGTGAAAACGAGACCGAACCGAAGCAAACGGACAGCAAAGCCGTTGAAACCGCGGAGAATCAGAAATAAAAGCCGCTATTCGGAACGGACGCAGGTAAACGCACAACCGTCGGAAGAGACATCGGCAGTAAACACGCCGTTTTCCGGCAGATATTCGCGGTCGCCCGACAGCAGCTTTTTGGCGCCCGGAACAACGAGCTTCACCCTGCGGGGAGTTTCAGCAAAAAGAGAAAACGCAGTAACGTTTCCGTTTTCAAACGACGCGTTAACGCCGATCCCGCCGCGGGCGCGAAGGCCCCGGAAGCTGCCGGAAAACGCCTCGTCCGCCGCGGGCAGCAGCGTTATCTTACCGTTATGGCTCTGCAGCAGCATTTCGGCAATCCCCGCCGTACCGCCGAAATTGCCGTCGATCTGGAACGGCGGATGATTATCGAACAGATTCGGCTTTGTGGAGCCGGTCAGCAACAGCCGCAGGTGTTCTCTTGCGGCTTTTTTGTCACCCAGCCGCGCGTAAAGGCACACGAGCCACGCCCTTGACCAGCCTGTATGCCCGCCGCCATTGCGCAGCCGCCGGGCAAGCGTATTGCGGATCGCGCCGAAAAGCTCCGGTGTGTCTTCGGTGATCGCATTGCCGGGATACAGCGCAAAGGCGTGCGAAATATGGCGGTGCCCCGGCTCGGCCTCATCGTAATCTTCCGCCCATTCGCAGAGCGTACCGTTTTTGCCGACCTTCAGCGGCGGCATTTTTGAAAGCGCTTCCTGCGCTTCTTTTTTTGTTACGTCATCCAGCCGCAAAATGTCTTCAGCTGCGATATAGTTTTTGAGCACGGCGGAGATGATCTCAACGTCCATCGAAGGCGAGAAGCACAGATAGCCGTTCTTTCTGCCTTCGGGCGTATCGATACAGAACTCGTTTTCAGGGCTCATGGACGGGCCGGACCGAAGAACGCCGTCCGCATCAGGAAACATGGAATCAATAAAGAACACCGCGCAGGCCTTCATGTATTCATATGCTTCGTCCCGCAGAAAATCCGAATCAAGGGTAAACAGATAATGCTCCCACATATGCGTGGAAAGCCACGCGCCGCCGAGCTGCCAAAGCCCCCAGAGGCCGTCCGCAGGGCCGGTATAGCCGTAAAGATCCGAAAGATGGTGCGTTACCGTGCCGCGGCACCCGTACATAGCTTTTGCGGTATTGCGGCCGCTTTCGAGCAGCACGTTGTTCATATAGTCGAACAGCGCCGAATGGCACTCGCCCAGATCCAGCACCTCCGCGGGCCAGTAGTTCATCTGCAGATTGATGTTGGTATGGTAATCGGCGTTCCACGGGTTTTCGAGCTTTTCCACCCAAACGCCCTGAAGATTTGCGGGGAACGTCCCCTCTCTTGAAGAAGAAATGAGCAGGTATTTTCCGAAATTAAAATACAGCTCATATAGACCCGGGTCGTCGGCCGACGGGTCCTCTCTCAGGCGGCGAAGTCGTTCGTCAACGGGCAGAAGAGAAAGGGAGGCGTCCGATGCGAACGATAGCTCCGTGCGGTTGAACAAAGCCGAGAAATCTGCGATATGGTCCTCGTAGATATGACTGTAATCGTCGGCTTCCTCCAAGGTCTCCCGCACTGCGTCAACGAAGCCGTCGCCGCGGCTGAACCGCGTTGCAACGGTGATAAAGAATACGACCTCTTTCGCGTTTTCGATCAGCAGGCCGCCGTTGCGGTAATCGATATTGCCGTCGGAAACGGGCTTGATACCTACGGCGAATCTGTGATCTCCCGAGGCTGTGCGCGCGGTCACGGTGAGAACGCCGTCGGTCCACTCCGTTGTTTCAGTAAACTCTCTGCTGTACGAAACGCCGACGGCCCCCGGAACGGAGAAGCGATACTTCACGGCGGTAACCTCATACGAATACGAACAGAAGGCCTGCTCCTGAACATGCAGGCCGTCTTTTTTATATTCCGCGCCGAAAACGCCGTTCTGCAGATCCAACGTGCGCACATATTCCCGCGCGGGACCGTCGCCGGGCAGAGAGATCTCGAGCAGACCGGCGTATTCAAACGAACATACCCGCTTCATCGAATCGCCGAGCAGCCGTTCGGCCTCGTCGTCGATATAGGTTTCCCCTGCAAGATACATCTGCCGGAGGCGTTCGATCTTATTTTTGAAATCGGGGTCCGGCGCGCCCATATCACGGCCGGACCATACCGTTTCTTCCGTAAGACAGATCCGTTCCGTGTCGGTCCCGCCGAACAGCATCGCGCCGAAGCTGCCGCCGCCGATGGGGAAAGCGTCGTCCCACTGCAGCGCGGGATCGTTTCTTTTTAATACGGTTTCTCTCATATCAGCTCATCGCCTTTACTCTGTATAACAGTACGCCGTGGCCGGGCGCCTCGCCGCCGACGTCGTTCTGCGCAACGAAGGTGGTATTGTTCCAGACGTCCGTTACCGTATAGCGCGGCGCGTCCGGCAGAGTGATATACTCGTCCTTTATGATTTCGCGCAGGCTTGCGGAAACGGCTTTCGGTTTCGCGCTTTTGTTGAGGATGCACACCGCCAGTTCACGGTTATCCAGCGGCTTTGCCAGAATATCAACGACGCCGTTGGTTTTCACGCGCTTGCACTGTCTGCAGAGCGGATCCTGATCGATGGCGATGGCGAACCGGTTGGTCACCGTGCGCAGGTTCTCATTCATCTTATCGGGACGGCCGTCCGGCAGCAGCCAGGTCCTGAGATCGTTGCCGAGGATCAGGGGCGCCGCCATCATGCACCACAGAGAGAAATGGGTGCGGTTTTCTTCCGGCGTGAGGTTCCCGTTGCCGACCTCGAGCATATCGGGATCGTTGTAATGGCCGGGAGAGGCATACCGGTAAAGCCTTACGTTCCATTCATAAATACCGAGAACGGAAGCCCAGGTGGGGCGGATATCCGGCGTTGTACGCCACAGGTTGCCAGCCGAAGCGCCCCATTTCCACGGACGGTTCAGGCCCCACTCGCAGATAGAGAAACAGATCGGCTTTACTTCCCTGCCCTCTTTTTTTGCCTGTGCTTCGGCGGCGGCTTTCAGCAGCATACCCATATTGCGGTACTGCTTTGCGGCGGAATCCATACGGGACCCCACGGGATTATGCACCATGATGCTGTTTGCGCCCTTTTCGAGCCGCACCACCGTTTGGATACGGCCGTCGTTGCTCCTGCCCCGGGAATACGGCACGCGCACCGGGTAGGATCTTTCGCCGTTTACAAGGACCTCGGCATATTTTTCGTATTTGCCGTTTCTTCGCACATGCAGCGTAAGCGTATAATCGCCGGCGTCCGGCGCCGAAACGTCATAAAACACAACGCTACCGGCGGCCGCGTCCAGACCGCCCACATAGCGTCCGTCGCCGGAAAGATTCGCGTCTTCCAGCACGGCGGCCGTACCGCGCAGCTCCGCGTCGGCGGCGTTGAAATACGCAAATTCCGTTTCGTTCGGTTTTGCCAGAGAAATCCCGCGCAGCTCCGGGGCGGCGGTGGGGATCGGCTCGTTATGGCAGAAATCGTATTTGAAGTATTCCACGCCCCACTCCGCAAAGGCAGCGGCGTCCGTTTCTTCATGGTAGAGCGAAGAAGGCAGATCCTCACAGGTAAACGTGCCGTTGGAGGTATAGATGCCCATCTTGAACCCGCAGTCATTTACCTTTTCCACCAGCGCTTTCATGCCGCCGGGGAAGGTGGAAAGATCCCCCTGCAGACGGCCGTCGGCGTCACGCACCGAGCTCATCCAGCAATCGTCCACGTTTACGTAGGTATAACCCAGCTCGTTGAGATGGAGCTTGCGCATGGTTTCGGCCATTTCGGCAACGATGGTTTCGTTGATGTTCCTGCCGAAGAGGTTCCAGCTGGCCCAGCCCATCGGCGGGGTGGGCGCAGCGCCGTTTTCGAGCGGCGCGGGAACGCGCTGTATGCGAACGCCGTTCATCAGCTTCTTTGCCGCGCACACCGGGCATATCTTATTCTTTTTCAGGAACTTTTCAAGCTTGTTCATATTTTTCCCTCAGATGGTTTTTTATTTATTATATCATTGTATTCCCGTTTTGTAAATAACGGAATCGGGCAAAAACCGGTAACCGAAAACGCCCCCGCGGAATACGATAGCATTGATATCAGTATTCTCGGAGGCTCTTATGCTAACTGTTTTTTTGATCGCTCTTTTCGTGGGCGGCGCAACCATGCTCGGCGGCGTGCTTGGCTATTTTATGAAAAAGACCGCACCGGTCGCAGACGGCGCTGTATTCTCCTTCGCCGCGGGCGTTATGCTTGCGGCGTCGTTTGCGGAGCTGATCCTGCCCGTAACGGAAAACACGCAGCCGTCGGCGCTGTTGCTCGGTTTGACCGGAATCGTTGCAGGCGGCGCATTGCTGCATCTGCTGCAGAAGCCGCTGGACCGCATTACCGAATCCCGGCTGTGTCGTCACAGCGCCTTAAAAGGAACGGATCGGCAAAAGATGACCGAAGCGCTGCTGTTTGTTGCGGCTATCACGATCCACAACCTGCCGGAGGGGCTTGCCGCCGGTATCGGCGCGGGCGCGGACGACTTCAGAAAGACCCTGACGGTCGCGGCAGGCGTCGCGCTGCAGAACGTACCGGAGGGCATGATCGTTCTCACGCCTCTGGTCGCCGCCGGTTTCTCACGCAAAAGGGCGCTTGCCGTTTCCCTGCTCACCGGCGTGATCGAGATCGCCGGAACGTTTCTCGGGTATTTTGCGGCGTCCGCAGCGGGAAACGTACTCCCCTTCTTCTTATGTCTCGCAGGCGGGTGCATGCTGTTTATCATCTGTACCGACGTGATCGAAAACGCAAACCGGCTTGCGGGAAAAACCGTTTCGGGCTACGCATTTCTGTTCGGGTGCTGCGGCATGCTGCTGATGGACCGTTTCTTTTCATAGACCGCAAAAAAACGCCTCCGGTTTTCCGAAGGCGCATACAGGTTAAAAGGTTATTTTACGCTGTTGATCAGCGTGATAAAGCTTTCCGCCAGCGTGGAGGCGGAAGTGGTGGAGGCCGCCACGATCTCTTCATTCTCGGTAAGATAAGAACGCACGTCGTTATCGCAGATGATGTAACCGATCTGGTCGTTGCACAGACCGAAGCAGATCAGCGTTTCGGCGCCGCACACGTCGGCAAGCGCGGGGTAATCCCAGCTTTCGCCGTTCCAGCTCGCGTCGGAGGAGGTTGCGCCGCCCCAGAGGATCTCGGGAGCGACCTCGCCGGGGGCAAGCAGCACGCCCACCTTGTTGCCGAGTTCCATGTACCCGATCTCGGTTGCCACTTTGTAGCCCAGCCCGTCTCTTACCGCGATGCTGTTCACAAGCCCCTCGCGCATGGCAAGGATCAGGATCTCGTTATCCGCGTCGACGAACATCTCCTGATGCTTTACGTTCAGCACGGGCGGGAGCAGTTCCTCGTTTTCGATGGAGAGCAGGCGGTCGCCGATGGCCCTGCCCATGGCGATGAGTTTGTTCACAGCCTCGGAATCATCGTAGCTGACCTTGCTGTAATCCGCAGTGATGGCAAGCTCTGCGCCTTCGACAAACACAACGTCCGCGCCGACCTTATCTTTGATATACTGTTTCAGATAATACGGAAAATCTGAGGTGATCACGTCCGGGCCCGCGCCGAAGCTCACGCAGTGCATACCGGCCTCACACACCCAGATCTCGGGGGCGGATTCGTTATCCGGCACGAATCGCAAGCGGTGGATATTGCCGTCGAACACGATGGGCTCGCGCTTATCGTGGATATAGTCTGAGATATCAACGCTGCCGTAATAGATCGAGCCGCCCATCATATTGGACACCGCTTCTTTCACGGTCCTTTCAACCACGTTGAAGAGGTTGTTCATAAAGGTCTCGTTTTTACCGCTGAGCGCGTTGCTGTCGGCGCCCGTGAAGAGCACGGCGCCGGGATTTTTCAACAGCGCGGGCAGCAGCGGCGCGCTGAGGCCGAGCGTATCGATGCAGGAATGCTGATGCAGCACGGATACGTTCAGCGAAATGATATCGTTCTTCGCCGCAAAATCCGCAAGGCGGTCACGGATGGCGATCACGTCGCCGCGCGCGATACCGTAGCCGTCCAGAACCACATGCACCACGGTGCCGCTCACGCCGTCGCTGATCGCATAGGTGTTCACGGTCTGATCGTCAACAACCGCGGTGGGGGTACGGCCTTCCATCGCTTCCATGGTGCCTGCCATATAATAATCGCCGGAGGTAACGTCCAGCCCCGTAAGAAGCGAAGCGTCCGCAAAACCCATGCTCCAGCGCGATTTTTCGTATACGCCCTTATCGAAGACGCGCTCGCCCTTATACCCGGCGGGCGGCGTGTAAGCGTTCGCCGTGGGGATCTTACCCGTCCAGTTGAAGCCGGGCATAAACATGTTGATCACCTTGCCGAGCAGCGTGATCAGCTTATCGACGAACTGATAAAACGTATGACCGATTTTCTCTGAAGACGAGTAGCCGGCGCTGCTGTAATCCGTTACCGCGGCGGCCGGGGTGACAAAGCAGAACCCAACCATACACATCGCGAGCAGAACGGCGATATATTTTCTCATTTTTTTCATTTCTGTTCCCTCCCTGTGCTTTCTAAAAACAGTTTAGCACGTTTTATCGGATTCTTCAAGGGTAATTTTGCGGTAAACGATCTGTTTTCGTTTACAGGTATAGGTTATGTGCAGCGCGTTGTCCCGGCACACGATCGCCGGGTATGAGAACTCTCCGGGGCCGGGCTCCAGAACGAACATATCCTTCAGGTTTCTGCCGGCGGTATCCATGCACGCCAGCGTGAGCGGATATCGCACGCCCCAGTTTTCCGCCACCGGGTTATAGACGAGCCAGAGCCGACCGGCCGCGTCGGTACAGCAGTCCAGACCGCTGTTGTTGTTCGGGATGCGCGTACGGTAAGGCTTTCTCCACGTTCTGCCGCCGTCGGCGGAATCGCTTCGGTAAACGGCGCCTTTGTCGGAGCGCAAAAAGCAATGAACGCCCCCGGCCGCATCCTCCCAAAGAGAAGGCTGTATCAGGTGTACGTTCGCGCCGCGGTATTTCGGGCGCTCAAAAAGATCGGTTTTGCACCATGTAACTCCGTCGTCAGAAGAGAGATCCATAAACGGCAGCCAGAGCCTGTTTTTCTCAGTGGAGGCCGGGGCGATCAGCATACCGCCGGAGGTTTTCAGACACTTGTTTTTCACCGGTCCCCTGCCGCCGGAGATATCGCCCGGAACGAGTTCCGCAGGATCGCTCCACGTACGTCCGCCGTCCGCGCTCTCAACGTATTTCGTGATCCAATCGGAGATCTCGCAGCCGTATTTGTAAAAAAGAACGACCGTACCGTTTTCACGCTGATACAATACCGGATTCCAGTGCGGGATATCGTTATGCTCCGAGATACACAGCGGCGCGCTCCACTCCCCCGCGGGGGAACGCACAGAGGTATAGATCTCCACCGTTTTGTCTTTTTCATGCTTCCCGCCGAACCACGCGGCGAGCACGCTGCCGTCCGCAAGCGGCAGCACGGTAGAGGCATGGCAGCTTTTTGTTTCGCTGTCCGCCGGAAAAATATACTCTTTATTCACAGACTGAATCATACATATCACCTTATATTTATCGCGATTTATCTTTTGATTTTACCAAGATATGCACATTTGATAAGAGCTTAAAACGTCAACTCCCGCGGAGTTTTCCGCAGGAGTTGGTTTTTTATCTGAAAATGCTGATTATCATCTCAATCAATTCCATGATTTTCCGGATAATTCTCTGAATACGACGCAGATCGAGACCGACATGATTCTCATCGTCTTCAGCGCCGGTTAGTTCATTCTCCGGGAAGTCAACCGTAACGGTGACCGTTACAGGCTCATCGGGCGCATAGCCGTTTTCATATTTGGCCTGCAGCGTGCAGGTGATTTCGCCTTCACTTTCCGCCGTGAATACGACCGTCCAGTTCTTTACGCCGGTTTCGTCCAATGTGAACGTGATGCTTTCCGGGTCGATCACGTTGCCCTCGGCGTCACGGATCACGACCGTCTCGGCGTCCGCGCCGGTGGTGAGCGTCAGCGTTACCGTGCCGTCCGCGGTTGAAGCCGTTTCGATCGTGCTTTCGTCTATCGCAAGATCCGCGTTCAGCATCCGAGCCGTGGCGAGCGCGAACTCCGCCGTTTGAGGGCCGACGGTGAGATATCTTCCCGGCGCGCCGCTCGGTGAAGAAGGCGCGGTGTTCGTTACGGTCATCAGGCGTGTGAGCGAAAGGATGCCTTCTCCGTTATTCGTAACCGTGATCGTCGTGGTCGTGCCCGACGATAAAAGATCCTTCAGAGAGTAATACTGCTCCGTCGCGCTGCCGACTGTAATCTCCAACGGCGTTGCGGATCCGTTGCCGATCGTCACCGTGCAAGGCGTTCCGTTTACCGCCCGCAGGCCGATCCGCGCGTCGGTCAGATTTGTAAACGTCACGTCAAACGCCGCTGTTCCTTCGTTCATCAGGTAAAGCTCGTTTTTCGGCGCGCCTGCAAGATAACCGGCGATGTTCTCTTTGCTGATCTGATCCTGACCGTCGATCAGAACAAGGTCAGCGTCTTTGATCGCTTCTCTCACGAATTCGTATCTCGTGTAAGTCTCGCCGTTTTCGGCGTACAGCGCAAGGGCTTCATTGCTGCCGTCGGCTGGATTGTAGATCCGGATCCCGTCGAAAATGAAGTTGTAATATTTCACGTCTCCGCTCTCGTTGTAATGGCCGAAAGCTTCGGTAAACATCGGCTGGATCACGACCGTATACTTCCCTACGTCGCCGAGGTCCATGCTGATGCAGGGCACCTGATAAAGAACGTCGCTGCTTGCCGACAGGAGCCAGCCGTAAGCAATCACGGGATTTCCGTTTTCCTTCACCGCGTACTGCTGATCCATCGTATAGAAGATCGTGCCGATACCGGCATAGACCCTGCTCTCTTCAGGCGTGGTTGTCAGAGCGGCGTACAGGACCGTTCCGTTTTCGTCGCCGGAATCAACGATCTTGCGGGTCTGCACGTTATAGAACAGCTGCGTATAGGTATAACCGTAATAGGTATCGACCACCCTTGACTTGACCTGTTGGCCCGTAACGGCGTTGTAAACCCTGACACCGAAAACGCCGCTGTTGCTGTCCGTAACAGAGATCACGTCGAACCCGCTGCCGGTAAAGGTGAACTGCGCAGTAGGCCATGCTTTTTCGAGATTATTCGAAACGGACACCTTGTGCGCGTCGCCAAAACTGTATTTTACGGAATTCTCGGTGCTTTGCTTCGAAGTTATAAGGTCGCCGAAACTGTCGGTGGCGTCGGTGACCGTTGAACCGTCGTCCGTGATCCTTGACCATATACCGTAGCCGGTGGCCTCTTTTGTGCTGTTCGTGTAGAAGATCGCCTCAGCCGTGTCGTCTATCATCACGTTCTTTGCGGGTACGAGCGTAACCTTCTGATACGTGTAGATATCGTTTGTGCTGTACTTGTATCCCTGCGTGCCGCTGACCTTCACAAGCGCGTAGAAGTTCGGGAGGGTTGTGAAGTCCATCTTTGTGAACTTGTATTCGATCTTGTCGCCGCCGGTTCCGATCGAGATCCGAACGCCGTCCAGTTTCAGCGTGTTCGTGACCGTAGGCTTGTCTGCGGTTTTGTACAGCGTATGGTCGCCGCCGCTCTGTACAAAACCGACGATCTCAAAGCTGATACCGCTTGCCTTTGTGGGAGCCAGCGCTATCTTTCCGCTTGTTCCGCTGACGTCCTCCAGCGCCACGTCGTCAAGATTGATGAGGTCTTTGAGAGCGCAAACCGTATCTGTGCGCGAACAAACACACGTGCCGATGCCGGGAGCAGAATACGTCGGATCCGCACCTTCATATGTGTGGCAAACAGGATTGTAGTTGGGATCGAGTGAGATAATGATACCGCTTTCGGCATCATGATATCCGTCCCAGACGATTGAATCCCATGCGGTGAAATCATAATGGAACGCGTCGTCATACGCTTTGGCGGGGCCTGCGGGCTTGTCGTTGTTCGCGACCTGAGTGTTAAAGACAACGTTGCCGATCGTTTTAACGGTGGATCCTTCCTCCGTGACGAATTTGACAGTCGCAGTCTTTTTGACGGGAACAGGATCAAGATTCGCAACCTGCTTGATTGCGGCTGCGCACATTGCGGTCGCCGCATCAACTCCCCTTGTCTGATATGCGTATCTGTTCGGATTGCAGAGCATTACACGGCGAACGTAGGTGAGGTAATTCGCATAGGAGCTCTCGGTGTAGGTCCAGTCGTCGGCTGAATATGAAGCGTAGTTCGCGCTGACCGTTTCGATTTTGCCGTAAACCGGAGCATAGTTGAGAACATAGAAGTTGGAACTCTCATTTGTCTTAAATGTTCCGGTTCCGGTTTTTTCGTTGTCCTTCGCTCCGGTCCAGGTACAGTAGGCTTTTGCCTGAAATTCTACATAGTTATAGTATTTGCGGAAATTCTCGTTGTCAAACTGACCGTCAAACTGCAGCGCGCTCCAGGCAAATCTGCTGGTGTCGTTCTTATCGTCATTGTCGGATTCCCAGCTCGTCTGATGAGAAATATATCTCGGTCCGAAATTTGAATGAGATCCCGCCCAATGAGTCCATCCATTTGAATAATTGTTGTCAAGCGTCTGAATCCAATTCTGACGAAGTATGAAATCCGCATTATTGCTTGCAACATACCGAATATGGTTGCTCCAAACAGTACCGTCCTTTCTCCTTGTTTCAAGCTGAACCGGGAAGTAAGCAGCGTTGACGCCGTCATTTACCATAACAACGGTTTCCGGTGTGAAAGATTTGAATCTTGTACCTTTTATTTCAACATCGTTATCGTTGCCGGTAATCCTTGTGGTGTCTGCGCCGGAGGTGTAAACAAGATTACCAAAACCGCCGGTTGCTTCATCGTTGTAATGATAAGCAACAGCGTTGAAGCTCGGCTTCGCAAGGTCGAAGCTTGAACCCATCATATCCTTGACGAGGTTATATGCCTGCATGTCGGTCATGGACTTGCCGTAGAAG
>JAFRSZ010000059.1 GCA_017439205.1 Clostridia bacterium | reverse complement strand
CTCTGCCGCAAGGCAGAAGCGCTTGACCGAACCGGCAGGCGAGACCGAGACGCCGCCCCCTACGGGATGGTATCCCGAACCGCGCGACAAGCTCCAATCTATCGCGGTAATCTGAGCATGATCGCCGCGCCGTTCTCCTTGAGCCACCCGTTCCATTTGTCGTATTCCGGGAAAACGGCCTTCACCGCCGCGTAAAACCGGGGGGAGTGGTTCATCTCCTTCAGGTGGGCGAGCTCGTGCACGATCACACTGTCGATCGCTTCGGGCGGCGCGAGCATCAGCAGGCAGTTGAAATTGAGGTTCTTCTTCGCCGAGCAGCTGCCCCATTTGGTTCGCTGGCTGCGTATCGTGATGCGCCCGTAGCTGACCCCCATGATCTTTGCCCAGTAAGCCGTGCGCTCCGGGATATATCTGAGCGCTTTATCGGCAAGCGCCCGGAATTCCTCCGCCGAAAGGGGAGCGATCTCTTCCATGGCGGCCCGCGCTTTTTCCTGTTTGGCGAGGTGCTTTTCAAGCCACGCCCTGTGGCTTTCCACAAAGCGTTTTACTTCGGCGTCCGTCGTTTTCTTCGGGACCCGCACGAATACGCCCTCGGGGCTTACCTGAATCGCCATGCTCCGTCGGTCGCTGCGTACCACGGTATAGGTAAGGTCAGGCATGCTCAGAAGCCCCAGCCGCCGCCGGTGATGCCGTCGATCTGGATATCAAAGTACGGCGCGCTGCGGAATTCGCTCTCGCGGAAGCGGCCGCCCGAGATCACCTGCGTTTCGGGGATATAATCACCCATGTCGTCCACATCGGCAAGGTATTCGGTAAGATGCTCGCCGTTCACGGTGAAGGCGGAGGTGTCGAACACAAAGCGCGTACCCGTGATCAGCTCGGCGCGTGCGGCTTCGATCGCCTCGAGGGTGCCGGGGGCGGCGCATTCCTGATTCAGACCGTTCAGCACAACGCTGCCGTTCGCCAGCGTTCCGGTGTAATCCGGCGCAAGCTTTCTTCCCTCGATGGCCGCGCGCATCGCAAAAACGAAATAGGGCTGCCAGTTGATTTTGCACGAGGCAAGAAGGTGATCCGCACCGGATATCCCTGAGATCTTGGTATAATAGCACACGATCGGCACGTTTTTCTCAGCGCATTCATTCGCCGGGCCGGGAGAATCGGAATACTGCGATATGATTTTGCAGCCGCTTGCGATCAGCTGCGAGGCCGCGCGCTGCTCTTCGAGCTCGCCGTACCACATGCCCGTGTGTTTTACCTCCATCGTTACCGTGGGGCATACGGAACGCGCGCCGAGATAAAACCCGGTAAACGCGGAGATCACCTGCGCAAACGGGAACGCGCCCACAAAGCCGAGCTTCGCTTCATCGGCGGTGATCTCGCCGTTTTTGATCATCTCGTTCAGCTTCATACCCGCGGCGATGCCGGTAAGGTATCTGCCCTCGTAATCGGCGGCGTAGAAATTCGAGAAATTGGCAAGGCCCGCGGTGTGCGCGGTGGTGCCGCACGCATGGCAGAACAGCACGTCCGGGTATTCCTCGGCCGCCTGCCGCAGAAAGGCCTCATGCCCGAACGAATCGGCGAAAATGATATCGCAGCCGTCTTCCGCGAGCTCTTTGGCGACCTCGTAGCATTCCTCGGATTCCGGAACGCCCCCTCTGAGCACGAACTGTCCGCGTTCAAGCCCCAGCTCGGCGCAGGCGTCGAGCGCCGCGTCAATAAAGTTTTTGTCGTAGCCGGATTCTTCGCCGTTCAGAAAGATGAAACCGGCCTTGAACGTATCGGGGATCGGCGCGGGATCGAGCGATTCCAGATCCACCGCGCTCCGCAGCACCAGACGCGCGTCCGACGCGGTGATCTTGTTGTCGTGGTCGGCGTCCGCGGCGGCAAACTGTTCCGGTGTGAGCACCTCAAGGCCTACGGCGGCGCGCAGCACGGTGCGGGCGTCGCCTGCGGTGATTTTGTTGTCGGCGTCCATATCGCCGGGGCGCGCGGCATACGCCGCAAGCCCGAAACATCCGCACAGAAGCGCGAAAACACAAAGAAGAGAAATTGCTTTTTTCATATTCAAACCTCCGGAAAGAATTATTCTTGCTGCTTGTTACTCATTACCTGCTGCTGTCTGCCCGCTTTCTGCGCCCAGATCTTTCTTCCGGTATTTCAGCGTCATCAAAATCGGGACAAGCGAGAACAGGATCACCGCCGCGCCCACAAGGAACACGTTTCCGTTGGGGATATACTCGGTAACGCCGCTCATCTCGTTTACGAAGGTCTCGCCCGAGGTCTTCACCACAGCCTGACCGATCAGCGAGCCGCCGATCATCGGGATCAGCACGAAGAACAGTATCCATATGCCCTCAAACTGCCCTTTGGCGTTCTTCGGGTAGAGCTGCTTCGCCCACACCTTGGTGGTCTGCAGTATGCCAACGTAGCCCACGCCCACCACGAAAATGCCGAGCCAGATCTGCAAATTGAAGATCACCGAGGAATCCACATTTTCGGCCTTGATCGGATAGAGGATGAACAGGCCGATGATGTTGATGATGATCGCCGCAATGCAGATAAACGGGTGCTTGTTCTTGTTGATCAGAATGCCGATCGGTATCGCCGTGAGCATGGCGAGCACCAGCGGCACCGCCTCGATGATGCCCATCATATCCGCCGTGTAGCCGAGGTAATAGATCAGGTAGTTGCCGATGTAGGCGAAATACACGTTGAAGCCGATAAAGAAGATCGAGATCGCCACGTGCACCAGCACCAGCTCTTTGAGCTTAAAGAACCGTTTGAAGTCGAACACGCTCAGAAACTGCCGCCAGAAGCCGCCGTTGATTGAAGGCGGCACGTCGTCCTTTTTGTTCAGCGTGAACATCGAAATGAAGCCGAACACGATCACGAACACGCCCATCACGATGAACAGGCGCATGTAGTTGTCGTCTTCGCCTACCAGCATACCGCCCACCACGGTGCCCAGTATCGTGCCCAGCACCGGCTGCGTTGCCAGCGCCGCGCCGATCTGCCCGCGGTTCTTATCGGTCATGATGTCGTTGGTCCAGGTGTTGAAGCCGGCGTCGTTGCCCATGGAGCCGAAGAAGCTCATCACGGTATCCGCCAGCACAACGCTGACCGCCATCAGCAGGTACAGGTCCTTGCTGATGAATTCGGTGAGCCCGAACGCGATGGTAAAGATACCCCAAAGGATATATCCCCACGAAATGAACGTGCGCCGTTTGCCGGTGCGGTCCGCCCACGTGCCGAAGAAGAAGGTGGCAAAGGTGGTTGCCGCCGCCGAGCAGATCAGCATGCCGGTGATAATGGAGGGGTCCTTGCCGATCTTGGCGTAAACGAAGGTGTTGAACCACTGGTTTTCCATGTTCCAGCAGATCTGCCCCGCGAGGCCGAGGCCCCACACCAGCAGCCACATGCTGAAGCCGGAACGCTTCGCCCCGCCGCCGGACAGCTCCGTGCGTTTGTCTTTTTTCATATGTATCATCTCCGTGAATATGATATTTTATTTCTGTTCTTTTTTCGCTTTGCGCAAGCCGATCACCGTGACCGCGAGGCAGACCGCGATCACCGCCATCTGGCAGAAGGACGAAAGCGCGATGCTGCAGGTGGGCTCGTGGCTGTGGTAAATGATCGTGTTGATCAGCAGAACGATCAGCTCGTAGGGCAGCGCGGCTGCCGTGAGACCGATCAGGACCGTACCGACCAGTTTCTTTCCCTTCGGCAATTCGCAGCCGTTTTTCGCCCACGCGGCGATCATAAAGAAGCCGAACACGCTCAAGAGCATCAAGGCGTCTACAAAGCCGTAAAGCGGCAGGTTATCCCACTCGATAAAGAGCTTGCTTGCGAACGCGCCGGTTATTGCGGCTGCGATGAGCAGCAATACCAGCAGCAGCGCGCAAACGGGGTGCTTTTTGCGCAGGGCGACGATCGCCGTGAGCAGCGTCAGCAGCGCGATAACGGCTGTGCCGATCAGCGCCGCGATGATCGCTCCGGTATCCGTATTGCCCCATCGGTCCGGCGTATCGTAGGGCGAGAGCTTCATATCCCCGAGCGTTCTGCCCTCGTTGTAACGGGTCACGCCCGCGGCAAGCAGATCGTTGATCAGGGCGCGGTTCTCTTTTACGTTGCCGATGAACGGCAGCGGGCTCTTGAACGCGCCCTTGCAGGCGCAGGCCTCGTAATACCGCCACGCAAGGCGCGAGCGTTCGATGCGTTCGGCAGCCGCGGTATCGCCGTTCGCGTTTGCGGCTTCAAGCGCCGTTTGCCAGAGGTCGTCGATATGTTCGGCGTCTTTGTTTGAAAGAGAATACAATGAGCTCTTCATCGACTGACCGATGCCGAGGTGCCCGTCCTCGTCGCCCGCGTGGGCGGTGATGATATCGAGGATCTCCAACATCGCGGCGCCGGCCTCCGTACCGCCGTAGTAGGTCTCCATAAAGCCCTTTGTGAGCTCGCGTTCCTCTTCGGCGGTCATTTCGTCGCGCATGAAGCACGAAAGCAGATAGGCGCTCAGATCAACGAAGCCCACGTTGCACTGGCCGGCGTAGTACGCGCCCTCTTCGTAAATGCCCACAACGCTGTGGCTGCGGAACACGTCGATGTTGCGCCGCATCACGCCGAAATCGGGGAAGACGCCCAGCGTCTGCGAATAGTTCGTGGTGTAGTCCCACACGTAAAGGCGGTTCGAGATCTTGCTCCAGTCTTCAAGGTCTTTCATAAACTTGATGTTGCGCTCGCAGGCGGGGTCGTCCAGCGCGTGGGAGAAGCAGCATTCGATGCTGCACAGGCGTACGCACACGTTATCGCGCGGCACGATGCCGGTGGGCGCCTGCCGGGTGTACTGGTAGGCGAAGGTATCCACCACCACGTCGGGGTATTCGGGCTCGATGGCCTCGGCGATCTGATTCACGAACCACAGCATCAGGCCCGACTGCTGCCCGCCGTACCGGTTTGCGATAGCGGTGCAGTTTTCGCACAGGCAGTAATCCTGATTGTCGTCCTGCGTGACGGATACGATGTTCAGCGCCGCGTCGGGATCATAGCTCTGCGCAAGCTGGTTCTTCACGTCCGAGATCGCGCGCTCCACCACCTCGGGATTAGAAAGGCAGAGCTGCGTTGCCTCGCGTTTGCCGTTTTTGGTGAGCGCGAAGTATTCGGGATGGCTCTCGAACAGCTCGCCTTCGGGCACGATGCCGTTGGTAAGGCTGTGGCAGAACCAGATATAGTTCACCTTGCCGCCGTATACCGATTCTATGGGGCTGTAGGTGCCGTTGAGGCCGTTGGCCAGCGCGAATTCAAGGTCGTGGGGGCTCAGCCAGTCCGTATCCGCGTATTCCAGCGTGGGCGTATATGAGAATGTATAGGGTGTTTCTGCTTCGATCTTTTCCGCACGCGGCACGCGCTTTACGTCCGCAGAATAGATTTCAACGCCGCATACGCGCCTGAGAAAGCCGTAAACGCCGTTGAACAGGCCTCTGGCGTCGGCGGCTTCAATGTGAAAAATCGGCGAACCGGCGTCCGCACGCAGCGTGTAGCTGCCCTTGGGCTGCCCCTGCAGGGCCTCAGCGTATCCCAGTGAGATCGCAGCGCCGTCGGGCGCGCCGCGCAGGTTGGTCAGCGTTTGAGGCCGTTTTCCGGTGATCTGCTCCAGATAGTCCGCCAGCGTCTCAGCCGCCGCGGTCACGCTTTCGTCCGGTGTTTCCGGCAGCAGAATAAACAGCGGCGTATCCGCGTCAAACAGCGTTATTGTGCCCTCGCCCGCCGCCAGCGCGGTGAAACCCGCGGTGAGAAGAAGGCAGAACGTGAGAACCAGTGCCGTTAAAGATTTTGTGACAGATCGCATAGATATTCCTCCATAAATTGGAATTTGTCGCTCGGTTCAGGATGTCATCCCGTAGGGGGCGGCGTCTCGACGCCCCGCCGTGTATATTGTTTGAAACCGCTATCTAAAAAGAAATTACCAACATATTCGTTTGCAATAAACATGTGTTAATTACTATGGTTTTACGGGGCGTCGAGACG
>JAFRSZ010000058.1 GCA_017439205.1 Clostridia bacterium | reverse complement strand
TTCTTCAGCCGCTTTCAATACAAAAATATCATCCAGAGAAGAAAAATTGCTCCCGAGGTTTTCGTTGATCAGCGAGATGGTTTTTTCGATGAAGGCGCTGCTGCCCGGTATGTAATTCGTGCCGAGCGTTTCGTTCATGTTCCTGCAGTATTTTTCCGCATAGCCCTCCAGAAAAGCGGGAATGTTCTCTTCCTCAACCGTGCCGGTGTACTCACTTGACCACCGCTCGGCGTTAAAGGAACCCGTCTGAAGGTTATAAAGCGCCATGAGAGGAGCTTCCGCCTCAGATACGCGGACTAATTTTGTATATAGATCCATATCCTCAAAGGAAAACGGGAACCACATCGTATAGGGTTTTTCTCCGGGCGCGTCCCCCGCATAGCCCATCAAACGCATTTTGATATTGTTAAAATCGGTTTGCGCGTTTTTGAAATAAATATCCTCAGTGAGGCTGGTATTGAAGCCTGCGTAGAAGGAATAAACCGTGACGTCGCTGTTCCAGTTGTCAGAGATCGTGGTGAGGGTAGAGGGAAGCACGATTGTTCGGGGCATATAAGCGTCGAATGCGTTGCAGTAGATCTCCGTAATGCCTTCTTCGATCACGATCGTATGCACGGTGTCATAGGCGGAAAAAAACGTCTCATAATCCAGAACTCCGTATATGATCGCATTGATGCCGTCGTTCCAACCGCCGTAACCGAAAGCCCAGTTCGCCAGCGAATCGTTATCCCACGGATAATAAACGTCGTTCACATACGTTGTAATCTGCGTTTCCCATTTCTGTTCTTCGGAATTCCAGCAGAAAAGCTCCTCGGTCCTGTCCCGCAGCTGCGGTTCTATCGCACCGGTCCCGCTGACGGTCAGAACGCCGTCCTTCAGCGTCCACGTGATATTGTCGCCGCATGTTCCGCTCCAGCGGTCGGGATCCGTCCCCTCCGCAGCTGCGGTATACGCGAACGGGAATGTGCCGAACAGAAGAAGAACGGTTAAGAATACAGACAATGCTTTCTTCATGGTATTGCATCTCCTTGTACAAGAATTATAACAGACAGTTCAAACAACCGAAATCGTTTTGTTCAGCGTTTCCCGATCCAGCGGATCAGGCGCAGCAGCCAGTCCACAATGCTTTTGGCAAAGTTTTTGATGTGTTCAACGATGTTCATGCTGCCGGTCGGTTCCCCGGTATCATCCGGCTGCGTCGGGTTCTCGGACGGATCGAGTTTTGGGGTAGCGTACAGACCGGTTTCGCCGCAAACGGTGCACACGATATAAACCTCGCCCTCTTCGTCCACGGTGGCTTCTTTGATGACCTCCCGGGCGCCGAGCTGGTTGTGGATCACCTCATGGCCCGAAATCCACGTATCGCAGTCCGGGCAGTACACACCGGCTTCGTGCCCGTGAGCGGTCGCGGTCGGCATCGTAGCCTCAACCTCATACGCGTTCTTGTGCGCCAGCGGCGGGATCTCTTCGCCGTCCAGCCAAGTTCCGCAATCTTCACAGTACCAGCCCGCGGTGTGACCGGCCGCGGTGCAGGTCGCCTCGGAACCGTTGGCTCTGATAACGCTGTGGTTATAGTCTTCCGGGCATACGGGGATCGGGGCAAAGGGGATCCCTTTTTCGAGCGCCATCGCCTCGGTTGCGGAGCCTGCGGGGGCATGGATGGTGAACCACGGCGCGGCTACGAATTCCGTTCCGATATCGTCAACGGAAGCGGAGTACAGCATGTAGTTCTCTGAGCCGAGATTGAACACGGTGTCCGGCGGATATCCGAACCGCGCGGTCACGGCGTTGATATATGCTTCAGTGTATCTGAAAACGTCGTTGCCGTATTCGTCCTGCGTCTGAATAAAAATGTCGTTTTCGGTAAAATCGGTACCGAGGCAGCGGTTGATCCGTTCCAGCCACGCGTCATATAATTCCCGTTCCGTCGTTGCGGTAACGCCGGTGTTCACAGCATAATAGGCAACCGCCAGCCGGGCCAGTTCTTCATAGTTTGCTTCGATCTCTTCGGGCATCATATCGTAGAAGGACGCAAAATCCGAAACGAGCCCATCCATTCCGCGGCTTACGCATATCCCAAGAAAATATACGGGGCCTCCAACCTCGCCCATCGCCTGCGCTTCCTCCGCAGTCTGCGGGTACAGCGCCCCTGTTTTATATGCAGGAATCTCAATGCCGGTCACGGCGCCGGTATTATATACGATCACGTCTGTAAGCTCATGCGCATAACCGCTGGAAGCAATGCTCGTGAGGCTTTCGGGCAGCGTCAGTACCGTTTGCCGCGACAGGCTCAGACAGGATGCGGAAACACTTGTGATCCCGTTTTCAATTATCATAGAAAGATTGCTGCGGGCTTCAAAATACGCGGTCAGGTATCCGATGTACAGATCCGGGTCAAACACGGTTTCCAGCCGTTCCATCGCCAGCGCTATGTCTTCATCCGTCATATAGCCCATTTCTTTGAAAATGTGCCGGATGATCGCGTCGTCCCAGGGGGAGTTTTCGCCCGGGGGATCCGCCATTTCTCCCGTGCCGCTGAAGGTCACGGTCCAGTCGTCGGTCAGCGTCCATGCAACGTTCGTGCCGTCGTCCTCGGCCCCGCAATAGCCCTGCGCGATCACCGCGGGTTCTTTCGCCGCGGCGGCAGCTCCAACGGCGCACAGCGCCGCGAGCGCGGCGGTCAGCAGCAGCGCGGGAAACAGCTTGCCGGTTCTTTTCATAAATAAAGCATCTCCTTTGATCGTTATATCGTTTTGCCGACGTGCTCAGTATAGCAGATAACGGCAGTTCTTTATCCGAAATAGGTGTGAAAACGCGTTTGAGCGGTGTAAAAAACAGGATCAGGTCTTTTCAGCCTGCGGCAGCCGCAGAAAGATCCGCAGCTCGAACATGCCGTTGTCCGTCAGCACCGAAACGTTGTTGCTGCCGTAATGGGCGGCGGCTTTTCTGATGGAGCGGAAGCCGTAGCCGTGCAGGCTTTTGTTGCGCTTGGTCGTCTGCGGAACGCCGTTTTTCAGCTTCACTTCGCCCGGCAGGGGGTTGCGGATCGTTATGAATACGGTATCGTCCGTCATGCGGGAATGAAAATAGATCTCCCTGCCGGTCTCCACCTTGCGGCACGCTTCGATCGCGTTATCGAGCGCGTTCGGAAAGATGGTATAGATATCGTCGGGGTCTACGCCGTCCTTCGGGAATACGGTGTCGAAGGGCACGGTGATCGTGATGCCGTCCGCCTGCGCAAGCTGCTGTTCGCAGTTGAGAACGGTATCGAGCCGGTAGTTGCCGGTATGGTACGTTTTGCTCGATTCTTCCATGAACACGCCGAACTGCTTTATTATCTCACGGGCTTCCTCGGGCTTATCTTCGTCCAGATACGCCGCCAGCGGGCGCAGCTTCTTCGGTAAATCATGGCGGAACGCGCGCATTTCCTCATTCATCTGCTCCATCCATTCAAACTGGCGGATCTGCATGTTGAGCTGCTGGCGGTAATTCTCCTGCGTGGTGCGCATTTTGAAAAACGTGATCACGGCAACGCAGATCGTGGCGCCGAGCAGCGGAAGGTTCAGCAGCACGAGCAGGAACTGTGCGGTGTAAGAATCGGAAAACGCGGAGCCGAGCAGCAGTATCGTTGTAACGAACACGGCGGCGGTCGCCGCGGTGAGCACGAAGAGCGCCACGGCGCTGCGCGTCAGTTCCGGCGCAAGATCGTTTTTGAGGCTGTATCGCCGCAGCAAGATCACCGCCAGCAAAAACGCCGCCGCGTCGATCAGGACCTCCACAACGAGCTCCAGCGGCTCGTCTCGCGTTTCATAATTGAACTGAAAACAAAGCAGCAGAACAAAATAGCGCAGCTCTTCGATAAAGGCGTAGCCCAGCGCGATCAGATGGCTTTTCCAGCAGCCCTTGCCGTGAAACAGCAGCGCCATACATATGAACGGCAGCGCCAGCGCGCAGGTGGACCAGATGAATTCCGTCAGTGTTTCCGGGTGCATCACCGCGAAGGGCCTGAACGCACCCACGCCGACGCAAAGCAGCGCGCACAGCGCCCAGAGCACGGGCGAACGCCGCAGCTGAAGGCGAAAGAGCGACGCGGCGATCATGGCGCAGCCTACGATCAGCAAAAAGTTGTCAAGCACCGCAACGATCGCATACAAAACGGTGGAATTCCGCATCAGGTCCGCAAAAACAGTCATGGTCTTTTCTTCCCTCCGGAGGCTCAGTTGAGTAAAAACATATAGTTGTGGAACGCGTCGGCAAATCCTTTGTTCTTGAGTGAAAGCACGTCGCCGTTTTTCATGGTCACGGTCCTCGCGCCGTAGCTCGCAACGTGCTGAAAATTGATCAGAAACGAACGCTGGATCCGGAAAAACCGGTCGCCGAGCATGGCTTCGATCTCGCCCATCGTGTAACGGTATTCCTTTACGCCGTTTGACATATGGAGCTTTACCTGCTTGTTGTCCGCTTCCACGTAAAGGATATCCTGTGTATACACGGTATCAAACCGCTTGCCGTTGCGCAGCTCCAGCCGTTTGAAAAAAGACATGCCGTAAAACTGGTCGAGCTTTTCCTCGAGCTCATCCGGGGAGACCGGCTTTTTGAGAAACCCGTCGGCGTGGATGCGGTGGTTGATGATCTGCACGGCCGCCGCCTCGTAGTTCGTAAGATAGCAGATCGTAACGGCGTGGCTGAACTTTTCTTTCAGCGCCTTTGCAACGGCGATGCCGTCCATGCTGTCCATGCGGAAGTCGAGAAAATACAGGTCGAACTTTTCCTGCTTCAGCAGTTCGCGCCCGTCCGTAAAGCGAACGCACTGCATGTCGTAATTGCGTTTGAACGCGTACGCGCCGATCATTGCTTCGAGCTTCTGCGTCTCCCGCGGCTCGTCGTCACATAATGCGATCCTCATCTGATCGTCTCCTTTTTCGGGAATTCCGGCTTCAGTATAGCATATCCGGTATCCTTTACGCAAGCGGCTTCGGCTGACTTTATGATAACACAGCGAAAGGGAAGCGGAGCCGAAACCGGTGCCAGAATGCAGCTGGACGGTGTGAAAAGCACTTCCGGCGCAAAAAACGGCGCTCCAAAAAAGGTCGGCGGTTCTCCGGGGCCGGAAAAACGGAGCATAAAAAGAAAAAAGCTTACGGTCCGCCGACGGGACGGTAAGCTTTATTGATCGGAATACGTTCAGTGAAGATCCGCATACGGGCTGAAATCGATTTTCTGCAGTTGCCCGCCCTCTTCGCGGGATTTATCCGCCAAAAACACGGTAAGGTGCCCGGCGATGGAATTTTCGATGGCGGTGCAGGATACGCTCTGCTTTCCGGTCCTCAGGTAGGTCACGAAATCAGCGATCAGCGCTTCGTCGCCGCCGCCGTGGCCCCGTGTGTTCTCGCCGGAGAGGTCGATC
>JAFRSZ010000057.1 GCA_017439205.1 Clostridia bacterium | reverse complement strand
GTCGGCATGGATTTCATCGAGGCCATCGAATCCCGGGCGACCTTCGATTCCGAGGACTGGCTGATCCTGATCACCACCGACCACGGCGGCAGCGGCACCGGCCACGGCGGCCCCAGCTTCGAGGAGCGCATGACGTTCATCTTCTCGAACAAACCGATCCTGTAACCCGGATAAACGAGAACACCGAAACGGCGAAACGATCAAATGGAGGAATATGAAATGAAACTGGGCGACCTGATCTCCGGCTTTCGCGTGCTGGGAGCGCAGAAATCCGAGGAGTGCGGCGGTACGCTGTGGCTGCTGCGGCACGAAAAAACCGGCGCGCCGCTGTATTGGCTCGATAACGGCATAGAAAACAAGGTGTTTTCGGTGGCGTTCAAAACCGTCCCGTGGGACCATACCGGCGTGTTCCATATTTTGGAGCATTCGGTGCTCTGCGGCTCGCGGAAATATCCGGTAAAAGAGCCCTTTGTGGATCTGATCAAGAGCTCCATGAACACCTTCCTGAACGCCTTTACGTTCTCGGATAAAACGATGTACCCGGTGGCGAGCCGCAACAACAAAGACTTCGTGAACCTTGTTTCGGTATATCTGGACGCGGTGTTCCGCCCCATGATCACCGAGAACCGCTCCATCTTCATGCAGGAGGGCACCCGCATCGATTTCGACGGGGAAGCGCCCACGTTCAACGGCGTGGTGTATAACGAAATGAAGGGGGCCATGAGCGACCTGTACGACCGGCTGTACGAAGAAACGAACCGGCTGCTGTACCCGAACAGCCCCTACCGCTTCAATTCCGGCGGCGACCCGGCGGCGATCCCGTCCCTCACCTACGAGGGGTTTTTGGAGGCCTACCGCACATTCTACCATCCCTCCAACAGCGTGATCTATCTGGACGGCGCGGTGCCGACGGAAACGGTGCTGCCGCTGATCGACGGGTACCTTGCCGCGTTTGAGCCAAGCGAAGCGTTGCCGCAGATCCCGCTGCAGACGCCGGTGGAGCACGCTGAGATCACCGCGCCCTACGAGATCGGCGAATCCGAATCGCCCGAAAAAAAGACGTGGATCGCCGCGGGCAGGCTTGCCGGGCCCGCCGCGGACCAGACGCGCATGTACGCGCTTGAGGTGCTGAAATCGTATCTTTTCGGTTCCAACGACGCCCCCGTAAAGCGCGCCGTGCTTGAAACGGGGCTGGCCGAGGACGTGACGTATTCGGTGAATACGGGCATATTGCAGCCCTATACGTGGATGATCTTCAAAAATACGGAGGCCGCGCACAAGGACGCCCTTCTTGCCGCCGTGAAAACCGCCGCCGCCGAAGCCGCGGACGCCGGGCTGGACGCGGAGGACCTTGCGGCGGAGATCGATACGCTGGAGCTGCGCCTGAAGGAGCCGGACGAGCCGCAGGGCATCGAGCGCGCCATATCCGTTTCCGACGCGGTGTTCTTCGGCCTGGAGCCCCTTTCGTGGCTGGAGCACGGCCCGGTGCTGGCGGCGCTGCGCGAAAAGATCGGCACCTCTTACTATACCGACCTGATCCGGGAATTTCTGGTGGAGGCAGATCATACGGCGCTGGTCACCCTTGTGCCGGACGCTTCCATGGGCAGGCGCGAATCCGAAGCCGAGGCCGAACGGCTGCAGCAAACGCTTGCCGGCATGGACGAAGCGGCGCTGGCGCTGGCAAAGGAGCGGTTCGCGGCGTTCAAGGCCTGGCAGGAAACGCCGGATTCCGCCGAACAGAAGGCGACGCTGCCCACCCTCGCGGTCAGCGACGTGCCCGAAGCGCTCACGCCCTTCGTTACCGAACGCCGGGAGGAAAACGGGCGCTGCGCGGACCATCACCCCGCCAAAACCGGCGGCGTGGCATACGTGCAGCTGCTGTTCAGCGGCTGCGACCTCGATCCCGCGGCGCTGCCCACGCTCTCCTTCGTTTCGGAACTGCTGGGCAAGCTGCCCACGGCAAAGCACACCGCGCTGGAGCTGGACCGCCTGTTCAAGCGCTGCACCGGCTGGCGCCGGATCTCGGTGCTCACCGTGCCCACCGCGGCGGCGGACGAGGCGAAATGCCTGTTGGCCGCGGCGTTCAGCGCTCTGTCTCACCGGTTGCCGCAGGCGCTCTCATTGATGAGCGAGGTGCTTACCGAAACGCTGTTTACAGACCGGGATAAGATCAAGGATATCCTTTCGCAGACCAGGGACCGTTACTATCGGCGCATCTGCGGCGCGGGCAGCCGGTTTGCCGGTATGCGCGCCGTGGCGGCCTCCAACGCGGAGGCGGCGGCGGACGACGCCGTGAGCGGCGTGTCGTATTACCGCTGGCTGAAGGCCTTTGAGGCGGATTTTGACGCGCGCTTCAATGATTTTGCGGCGCAGGCCGCGGCGCTGCTGGAGCGGCTGTGCGTTTCCGCCCGCCTTGCGGTGAGCGAAACTTCAGACGTCTTCCATGCCGGGGTGCTGGGCCTTTACGATATGTTCCCGCGCGGCGTTTCCCCGCAAACCGAAGCGGTGCGCTTCACCCTGCCTGCGGCGCCCCGCAAAGAGGCGTTCTTTGTGCCGGGCGGCGTATCCTTTGCCGGTATGGGTACGGATATGCGCAGGCTCGGCTGCAGCTACTGCGGTGAAATGGAGGTGCTTGCGCAGATCATGAGCTACGGCTACCTGTGGGACGCGGTGCGCGTGCGCGGCGGCGCCTACGGCTGCGGCTGCGTGCTTTCGGATGCCGAAACGATCCGCTTCACCTCTTACCGCGATCCCACGCCGATCCGTTCGCTGGACGTTTTCCGCGACGCCGCCGCGTGGCTGCGCGATTTCTGCCGGGACGACGCCCCCATCGATAACTACGTGATCAGCACCGCCGCTGCCGTGGACCCGCTGCGCTCCCCGCGCGATCTGGGCTTTGACGCGGATCTGTGGAAGCTGCAGGGCAAAACCGAGGCCGACCGCATTCAAATGCTGCGCGAGCTGCTCTCCACGGACCGGGAGCGTCTGCTCTCCTTCACTTCGCTGCTGGAAAGCGCCGCCGCGCAGAGCAGCGCGTGCGTGATCGGCTGCCGCGAGGCCCTCGCCGATCTCCCCGCGGATTGGGTGTGCGAAGAGCTGTGATCCGTCCGGCGTCCGGAGCTGCGCCGCAGGGCGGCGATATAATTCGGAATGCGGAATTCGGAATTCGGAATTTGCCCGCGGCGAGGCGTCAGGCATCAGGCAATAGCCTTCGCTGAGAGGCAAACACATTGCGGGGGCGGGCAGGACCGCCCGAAAGCTTTCTCATTTGAATTACCCGCCGGTTACACATTAAAAAAAGGGTGTGGGCATTGTCGCCCGCACCCTTTTCATGTTAATACGCAACCGTTGCGAACACGCCTCTCGCGGTTTTCCGGCGTCAGTTCGGGCGTATCGCCCGTACCCGCCTATGCCTCGCCCCTCCGGTACAGCCGTCGTTTTTTTTATTCTTCCGTCCGGTTTTTCGCGCCGGGCTTTGATTTCCGTTTTTTCACGAGGAACGTCACGTTCAGCAGCAGCCCCGCGATCGCGATCAGCGAATTATATAACCAGTAGGGCTTTTTTTCCACCGCGTTCTTCGCCACCAGGTTCGTTGTGTAATTCATGCCGTCCGCCTTGTAGGTGACCGTCCCCAGCACCTGATCCTTTTTGATCGGCGCCTTCAGGTCCTCCGGCAGCTCCACCGCGGCAGCCGCGTTGCCCGGGGTGATCCCGTTCGGCGCTGCGGAATAGATGTCGGCCTGCAGCACCGCCTCCAGCATAGCCGTATCCTTTGTGGCGTTGTCGATATGTATCCGCGCAACCGGTACGCTGCTGTCGGCGATCATATGGTAAGAATAACGCCCGTAAACGTAATCCATCAGCCTGATCGCGTCCGTAAAGCGTTCGTTGGTCTCGTCCTCCAGAATGCTGCCGTTCAGCACCACGGTGATCAGATCCAGCCCCCCGAGGGTGCTGCCCGCCACAAAGCACTGCCCGGCAAAGTCCGTGTAGCCCGTTTTCATGCCGGTGCACGGCGCGTAATAGTATTCCGATCCCGGCAGCAGCAGCTCGTTTGTGGTTTCAAAGATCCGGTCCGTGCGCGGGCATACGTCGTTCGGCGGCACCGTTACGCTCGTCATTTTTACGATCTCGTTGAATACGCCGTGTTTCCGGCATTCCTTCGCGATCAGATACAGGTCGTAGGCGCTGCAGTAGTGGTCATCGCTGTGAATGCCGTTCGGGTTCACGAAATGCAGCGTCTCGCAGCCCAGCTCCTTTGCCCTTCGGTTGCACAGCTCCGCAAACGCCTCGGTGCTGCCGCTCACGTGCTCCGCCAGCACAAAGGCGGCCTCGTTGGCGCTGCAGATCAGCAGCGTCTGCAGCAGCAGGTATACGCTGAGCTCCTCGCCCGGCCGCAGCCCGGCGTTCACGTATTCCCACGAAACCGCGTCCACGGCGCTCTGCGATACCGTGGCGGTTTCCTCCATCGTGCAGTTTTCCAGCACGACCAGCGCGGTGAGCAGCTTCGTGGTGCTGGCGGGGTACATCTTTTTGTGCGCGTTCTTTTCGTAAAAGACCTTTCCGCTCACCGGGTCCGCAACATACGCCGCCTCGCACCCGATCGCGGGCAGATCCGGCGGAAGCGCCTGCTCTTCGCGTACGTATTCAAATAAGATCCGCGGTTCCCTTGCGATCTCATCCGCCGCGTAAAGCACGTCGGTATACGGGGAAACGATATCGTTCGCCGCGCCCGCGGCCTGCGCGGGCGCGCACGGCGGCGTCAGCGCAAAGCAAGCCGCCAAAAGCAGACACAGAATTCTTTTTTTCATAAGCTTGTTCCCTGTTTTCTGAAAGATTTACGTCGCTTTGCCCTCGAACTGCGTCTGATACAGCCCGTAGTATACGCCCTGCTTTTCCAGCAGCTCCTCGTGAGAGCCGGTCTCCACCACTCTGCCGCGGTCCATCACCACGATCAGGTCCGCGTCGCGCACGGTGGAGAGCCGGTGCGCGATGATCACGCTGGTGCGGTTCTTCATCAGGTTCACCATCGCGTCCTGGATCTTCTGCTCGGTGCGGGTGTCCACCGAGCTGGTGGCCTCGTCCAGTATCAGGATCTTCGGGTCCTTCAGCACCGCCCGTGCGATGGCGAGCAGCTGCCGCTGCCCGTGCGAGAGGCTTTCGCCCGCGTGGGTGAGCCACGTATCGTACCCGTCCGGCTGCCGCTCGATAAACCGGGCGATGTTGCTGAGCCGCGCGGCGTTCTTCATGCGCTCGTCGCTCGCGTTCCGGTCGGCGTATTTGATGTTGCCGCCGATGGTATCGGAGAATAAAAACGTATCCTGCAGCACAATGGCGGTATTGCTCCGCAGCTCGTCGCGTTTCAGGTCGTAGATATTCACGCCGTCGATCAGTATCTCGCCCGCGTCCGGCGGGTAAAAGCGCATCAGCAGGTTCACCACGGTGGTCTTGCCGCTGCCGGTGGCGCCCACCAGCGCGATCTTCTGCCCGGGCTTTATGTCAAGATTGAAATCATACAGCACCTGCTTGCCCGGAACGTATGAGAAATCCACGTGCCTGAACGAGATCTCGCCCTTCGTGTCGGCCAGCGGCAGATGCCCGGAATCGTCTTCGTCCGGGTGGTCCATCAGCGCGAAAACGCGCTCCGCCCCGGCCACGGCGGTCTGGATGGTGCCGTAAAGCTGGGCGATCTCGTTGATCGGGCGCGAGAACTGCTTCGCGTAGATGATGAACGCCGAAATGGTGCCGATGGTGATAAGGCCCGTGTAGGCGAAATACCCGCCGAAGGCCGCCACGATCACAAAGCCGATGTTCGAGATGCAGTTCATAATGGGACCCATCGAGCCGCCGAGGATCTCCGCCTTCATGCTGACCTTCATAAGTTCGTCAGAGGTGGCGTTGAATTCGTCGGTAACGTCTGCCTGCTTGTTATAGGCAACGATCGAGCGGTAGCCGGTGATCATCTCTTCGGAATGGCCGTTGAGCTCGCCCTGCAGCGCCGAGCGTTTGCGGTAGATCTTGCGCATCACCTTGCTCATTTTGTTCGTGACCAGCACGGTGAGGATCACCGAGAACATCGTGACGAGCGTGAGCTGCCAGCAGTACACGAACATGATCGTCACGGTGCCGAGCAGCGTCAGCACGCCCGATACCAGCGAGCCGAGGCTCTGCGAAACGGTGTTTGAAACGTTCTCCACGTCGTTGGTCATGCGGCTCATGATATCGCCGTTGGAGTGCGTGTCGAGGTAGGGGATCGGCAGATTGTCGATCTTTCTGAACAGGTCGTGCCGCATCCGCCGCACGATGCTCTGGCTCAGCCGCGCCGCCAGCAGCGACTGGGCAAGATTCGCCCCCACGTTGACGATAAAGATGCCGAGCAGCAGAAACGCGCAGCGGTACAACTGGGGCCAGTTCTGCTCCTTGATGCTGTCGATGGCGCCGCCCTGCATCGCCGGCGCGGCAAGCGAGAGCAGCGTTACCGCCACCACGGCGGCGACCAGCCCCGCAAGCTGCTTTTTCGCGGCGCTGAAATATAACAGCAGCCGCTTTGCGGTGCCCTTTACGTTTTCGGCCTTTTCGATCTCGCCGAACCGCCCGGGGCCGCCGGGGCCGGGGCCTCTGCCGGGGCGGAAGCTGACCGTCTGCGTTACCGCCTGCTTCAGTTCCTGCCTGATATAGCCGGTTTTCCCTTCGGGGCGGCGTTCAAACCCGGCGGGAACGGTATTCCGTGCGTTCTCCATCACGCCGCGCCCCCTTCCTTCTGCTGCGAGCGGAAGATATCCCGGTAGATCTCCGAGGTCTTCATCAGCTCGTCGTGCGTGCCCGCGGCGGCGATTTTGCCGTTGTCCAGCACCACAATGCGGTCCGCCTGCCGCACGGACGCGATCCGCTGCGCGATGATGATCTTCGTGCTGTCGGGGTCCTGCCGCCGCAGAGCGTCATATAAAGAGGCCTCGGTGCGCAGGTCCAGCGCGCTCGTGGCGTCGTCGAAGATCAAAATCTCGTGGGGCTTTAAGAGCGCCCGCGCCACCGAAACGCGCTGCTTCTGCCCGCCGGAAAGCGAGTGACCGCCCTCCGAAACGGGCGTATGATAGCCGTATTCCTTTTCACAGATGAAGCCGTCCGCCTGCGCCGCCCGGGCCGCCGCCTTGATCTCTTCGGGCGTCGCGTCCGGCGCGCCCCAGCGGATGTTCTCTTCTATGGGGCGGGAATAGAGCTCCGTGCGCTGCATCACCACCGAGATCTTTTCTCTGAGCCCGGTCAGCGTATAATCGCGCACGTTCCTGCCGTCCACCAGCACCTCGCCCGCGGTTGCGTCGTAAAACCGCGGGATCAGGTCGATCAGCGTGCTCTTGCCGCTGCCGGTGGCGCCGATGATCGCCAGCGTTTCGCCCTGCCGCACGGTGAGGTCGATATTTTCGAGCACGTTCTGGGCCGCGCCGGGGTAGGCGAAGCTCACCCCGCGGAATTCCACCGTGCCGCGCGCGGTCTCGGGCTGCGTGTTTTCGCCGTCCGTAATGCTCTGCGGGCTGAGCAGCACCTCGTTGATGCGCTCGGCCGAGGCTTTGGCGCGCGTAAAGGTCTGAAAGATGTTCGCCATAAAGCCGATGCCGCCCAGAATCTGCGTGAGGTAGGTGATGGCCGCCATGACGCTGCCGGGGGTGAGGTCGCCGCCGGTCTTTACGGTAATGCCGCCCACCAGGATCACCGCCACCACGCAGAGGTTCATAATGATATTCATGCACGGGCCGAGAAACGCCAGCAGCGTCTGCACCCGCAGGTTCTGCGCGCAGAGCGCGTCGTTGGCGCGGTCGAAACGCATGAGCTCGTAATCTTCCTTAACATACGCCTTTACCACGCGCGCGCCCGCAACGTCCTCCTGCATCACGTGGTTCACGCCGTCCAGCTTCTCCTGCACGATGCGAAACAAGGGGGAAGCCTTTTTCAGAAAGAACACCACCAGCACGATGATGAAGGGGAGCCCGAAGGCGGCCACAACCGAGAACCGCGGCGACTGCCGCCACAGCATATAAACGCCGCCGATGAACATCACGCCGTTTCGCACCAGCATGCGCACCGACATCGCCACCATGGTCTGCACCTGCGTAACGTCGTTGGAAAGCCGCGTGATCAGCGAGCCGGTGGAGAACCGGTCCGTCTGCTCGAACGAGAGGTTCATGATGTGACCGAACACGTCCTTGCGCAGGTCGTTGCCGAAGCCCTGCGAGGCGAAGTTGGCGAACACGCCGCACAGCACGCCCGAAGCGCCTCCCGCCAGCACGCAGAGGATCATCTGCACGCCCACCTTCACGATCAGACCGAAATCGCTCTGCAGCACGCCCTGATCCACGATCTTCGCCATCAGGTCAGGCTGCCAGAGGTCCATGGCCACCTCGCCCACCATAAACAGCGGGGCGAGAATGCAGAACACCCGGTATTTCTTCAGATATTTCAGCATTCCGTTTCCTCCTCAAGGCAGGCGCGCACCGTATCCAGCAGCGCGATCAGCTCCCGTTCCTTCTCCGGCGTCAGCGCCGCCGTGATGCGCGCGTCCCGGTCCTCAAAGCTCCGCCGCATCCGGTCCGCGACGGTTTCGCCCTTTTCCGTAAGATACAGCCGCGTACGGCGCCGGTCGGTTTCGTCGGCTTCCTTGCGCAGCAGGCACGCCGAGAGCATCTCCTTTACCGTCTGGTTCACCGCCGCCGTGCTCACGTGCGAAAATTCGGCGATCTCCTTCTGCCCCGCGCCGGGCCTCCGCGCTAGAAACAGGATGATCTTGACGAACGACTCCGGCACGCCGAGCCGCGTTGCCTCGGCGCGGTTGCGCTTTTCCCAAACGAAATGCGTCATGCCAACCGCCATCATGGCGGTCCTTCTTTTGGGTCCCACGATCATCACACTCCTTTTGTAATGATTAATATATTGTTAAGTTCTTAACTATTATACTCCGTTTTCGGCGTTTGTCAAGCCTTCGTTCAAATCGGGGAACCCCAACGGCGGCCGAAAGAAAAAAACAGGGGCGGAAGAAACAATTGCCGCTCGTAAGCGCGCGGTCCGAAAAAGAAACAAGCTGAGAAGGAGAGTTGAAAACCCTTTTTTCTCAGCTTGCTTTTCTGCTCTTGCGGGGTGGGGTCGAGCGGACGGCGCGACGTGCCGGGCTGTGACTGCTCGGTGCTCGACCCGAGATACCCCGAAACGCGGCGTTTCATCATCGGCGCCTGGGTCCGCGCGGTGCGGGATTGGGACCTCGACGGCTTCAAGCTCGATTTCATCGACCGGTTCGAGACGAACGGGACGTTCTGCGACGGCATGGACTGTTACTCGGTTGAGGACGCCGCCGAATGAGGATGAAAGCCTTGCCGCAAGCGCCTCTTCCATGCCTGTCACGTCAGAAAAAGCAACGAAGACCGACTGTGCGCAATTGTACCCCTATCTGACTTATGTCAACAACAAAGCCGACGATTTTTCTTATGCCGGGTTGCAGTCAGTAACTCCATATTGATTTACTTCTTACGGATTGATATAATTGAAACAGAGCCGTATTCAATCTTTCTTCAAGGTTCCCGTGGATGATGGAGGAAGAGAATACGGAAAACGGAGGTGTTCGACCTGATGAAAATATTGGTTGCGGAAGATGAAAAAAGGATGAATCGGGCGCTGTGCGAGATCATCCGTCAGGAAGGATATGAGGTCGCCTCGGTAGATAACGGCGAGGACGCGCTCGCTGAGATCGAGAGCGGCGTTTACGATCTGATCGTGCTGGACGTGATGATGCCGCGTATGAGCGGATATTACGTCGCGAAAAAGGCCCGTGCCGCCGGCGTACGCACGCCGATTCTGATGCTGACGGCCAAAAGCGAGCTGGACGACAAGGTGGAGGGGCTGGACAGCGGCGCCGATGATTATCTGACGAAACCCTTTATGACAAGGGAGCTGCTGGCCCGGCTCCGGGCGCTCGGCAGACGCGGCATTCCAACGAACGACGGCAGCCTGACGTATGAGGACCTGACGCTCGACGTAAAAAACGCCGTGCTGAAATGCGCTGACGGACAGAGCGTCCGGCTCGGGGAAAAGGAGCTCCGCATTCTGGAATACCTGATTGCCAATCAGGGGCAGGTGCTCACCCGCGAGCAGATCGCGCTCAAAATATGGGGCTACGAAAGCGATTCCGAATATAACAATGTGGAAGTATATATGTCCTTCGCGCGGAAAAAGCTTGCGTTTGTGGGATCGAAATGCGAGATCAAGGCGCTGCGCGGGATCGGTTATGAACTGAGGTGCCGCGATGTTTCGTAAAACAAGAAGAAAAATTATTTTCACCGTCGTGCTCTCCCTGCTGGCGCTGCTGACGGTCACACTGACGACGATCTATCTGTCCAATCGGGCAGCCATGCGGCGCACCGACGAGGAAATGCTGGAAACATATGTAGAGAGATACAGCATCGACGGGCAGACGGAGCGTCCGGAAAATCAGGAAAAACCCGATTCCGGCCCGATCGGCCAACCGGACGATCTGCCTCCGGAGCCTCCCGACGGGATGGCGCCGGACCGGGACGAACCGCGGTTCCGTCTCTCCACTTTTTATTCGGTCGCCTACGGGACGGACGGCGAGGTTCTTGCGGTCCAAAACGGGAACGACGCGCTGCAAAACGAAGAATCGTTGCTCGCGATCGCCGAATACGCCGTTCACAGCGGAAAAAAGAGCGGATCGAAAGGGAATATCCGTTATCTTGTTTCCGACTGCTCAGACTATACGCTGGTCGCCATGATCGACAGCACGATCGGCGACGACAGTCAGCAGGTCCTGTTCAGGGAGATGCTGGCGATCGGCTCAGCCGCCATGATCGTTCTGTTCGTTTTGTCGGTATTTATCGCCCGGCGCATCGTCCGCCCGCTGGAGGAGAATGACCAAAGGCAAAAACGCTTTATTTCCGACGCCGGCCACGAATTGAAAACGCCCATCGCGGTGATTTCCGCCAACAGCGAGCTGCTGAAACGGCAGATCGGCGAGAACGAATGGCTTTCCAATATCGACTATGAAAACGAACGGATGTCGGATCTCGTCAGGCAGCTGCTCGTGCTTTCCAAAGCAGAAAACGGACAAATGCCGAAGGAGCCGGTTGATCTTTCCAAGCTGGTGGACGGCGAAGCGCTTCCGTTTGAAAGCGTTGCGTTTGAAAAAGACGTAAGGATCGATTCCGAAATCGAACCGGGGATTACCGTGGATGGCAATCCGAATCAGCTCAGGCAGCTCGTTTCCATCCTGCTTGACAATGCCCTGTCTCACGGAACCGGCGACATGATCGCCCTTTCTCTGCACAGGGAACGGCATACGGCGGCGCTCACCGTCTCCAACGACGCCGAAGAGATGAACGCGGATCAGCTTTCGCATCTTTTTGACCGTTTTTACCGAACCGACGAAGCAAGAGGCGAAACGGATTCGCATTACGGTCTGGGCCTTTCCATCGCGCAGGCGGTCGTCGAGGCGCACGGGGGGCAGATCCAGGCGGAATACCGTAAACCGCGCGCGGTCTTTACGGTCACGCTCCCCGTCAAAAAAACCGAAAAAACTTAAATTTCTTCAATCTTTCTTCAATCCTCGTCCGTTATGATGCAGACGTCATCAACCGGACGAGGTTTTTATTGACAAAATCCATCAGAAACAGGAGCGAGGGACCATGAAAAAAGCAATCGCATTATTGACGGCGCTGATCCTTGTTTTGGGATTTGCCGCCTGCGGAACAAATTCTGACGGAACCGACGGTTCTCAGATCACAGAAACAAACCAGGGAATTTCCGGCAGCGCTTCAGACAGCGCGGATAAGACCGTCATCGAGACTGCGCTGAATCTCGCGAACATACAACCGGAATGGACGTATTCCGAAAACGCCGACGCCTGGACGATGGCGGTTGTGACGGCCGTCGCCAATGCGGAGCTTCCCGATTATCAGGGCGTTTCCGTCTGCGTGCCGGGCGCGTATGTGAAGGGCGTGGATACCGACGGAGACGGTTCGGCAGATGTGACCGACGGAACAGCTTCCGGCAATCTTGTTATCGATTATGACGCGACAGTGACCAGCACGAACGGCCAGATCTATACGGCGGCAACGGCGCCGGTCATCATCAATACCGGCGCGGCTGGCTACTCCGCACAATCGAATCAGACGGCGGGAACGACCTATGCCAAAGAAGGCTATATCAATATCGCCTGCGGCAACCGCGGCAAGCAGAGCGCGCTGTCTGACGGCACCTATACCGGCGACGCCCCGTCCTGCCTGGTGGATCAGAAGAATGCTGTTCGCTTCGTGAAGTTCAACATTCTGCTCGGCAATCTCCCCGGCAGCGTGGACTATTTCGTCTCCACCGGCGGCTCCGGCGGCGGCGCGCATGCCACAATGCTTGCAGCTACCTCCAACAATCCGGACTTCTATGATTATGAGATCTCCCAGGGAGCGGTCGGCGTCTATAAGAACTCCGACGGCAGCTACAGCACCACGGTCACGGTGAACGGCAGTGAAGTGGAACTCTCCGACGGTCTCTGGGGCTGCATGGCCTACAGCGCCATCACC
>JAFRSZ010000056.1 GCA_017439205.1 Clostridia bacterium | reverse complement strand
CTTTCTCTCTCCTTCAAACTTTTTTTGATTTTATTTTCAGTTTATCGCGCTGTTTGATTAACAATTAACAATGAACAATGAACAATTTCGGAAAACGCTGTCGCGTTTTGATTATGATGAAATGCTTAATTAATAAAGCATATCCCTGATTATCCGAAGAGTATGATCGGGTAAGGGCGGAGCCCTTCATTAATTGTTAATTGTTAATTGTTAATTTTTAATTTTTCATTGGCGCGCACTGTGCGCTAAATTCCAATTTGCCCGTCAAACGCGCTCCGGGCCGTGCGGGAGATATCATACCACACGGCCCGGAAAAAATCAATATCATGTATCAATTTTTTTGTTTTTTTCGTTTTTGCACAATATATTGATATGAAATTCGTCAAATACCACGTAAATCACAAATCGGGATATAGGTACGCGCAAGATCGCGCATCGCGATCATCTCTTCTTCGGGCAGGGTGAAGCCCGAGCCTTCGAGCAGGATGCCGGAATCCTTGAACGCCTGCAGGTAATAGCGTTTTGCGCCCGTAAGCCAGCGGCAGATATCCTCGATATCCGCAAGGGTGTGGAAGCCCCCCACCACGGTGGTGCGGAACTCATATTCAATATGCGAGCTCTTCAGCAGGTTGACGCTTTTTTCCACCTTGCCGAGATCCACGCTCTGCCGCCCGCAGGTGGCGGCGTATTTGGTTTTGGAATTCTTCACGTCCATCGCCACGTAATCCGCCAGCCCCTCGGCAAGCAGCGTTTCGAGCGCTTCGGGGAAGAAGCCGTTGGTATCCACCTTGGTGAGGTAGCCCATTTCTTTTACCCTGCGCAGAAAATCGGCGATATCGGGCTGCAGCAGCGGTTCGCCGCCGGTCACGGCAACGCCGTCCAGCACGCCGCGGCGCTTCTCGAGATAAGAAAAGATCTCCTCTTCGGAGAAGGGCTCCTCCTCCGGCGCCAGCACGAGCTGTACGTTATGGCAGAACGGGCACCTGAGGTTGCACCCGCCCGTGAACAGCGTGCAGGCGGTATGCCCCGGAAAATCGAGCAGCGTAAGTTTCTGAAAACCCTGAATGTTCATTCCGTTGCCTCCGTTCGTTCTTTGCACACGTCCACCCACGAAACGAAGCCCGAATATGCTTCCAGCTCCGGGATCGTGAGCTCCGCCGCGCTGGCGGCGTCCCCGGCGGCGGGATAGACCACCTCGAACCGCTTTAAGGATTCATCCAGATAGACCCTGCACCCGTCCTTCACCGCGAACGGGCACACGCCGCCCATCTCGTGCCCCACGAGCTCGGGCAGGAGCTCCGGCGGGATCATTTTCGCCTTGGTGTGGAACTGCGCCTTGAATTTGGGGTTGTCTATTTTGGTGTCGCCCGCGGTCACAACCAGTATCGCGCCGCCCTCCGGCGATAAAAACGACATGGTTTTGGCGATGCGCGCGCCCTCTACGCCCAGCGCGGCGGCGGCAAGCTCCACCGTTGCGCTGGATACGGTAAAGCGTTTGATCTTCTCCGCCGCGCCCAGCGCTTCAAAATATGAGATCACTTTTTCGATCGCCATTGTTTTCTCCTGTTGACTGATACTGATTAGTATCAATTTGTATCAATTTGTATCAGTTTGTATGATACACATTTGCCGCAGCCTTGTCAACGGGTGAGTTTTTTCACCCACTTGAAGCGGTTCACCTTCACTACCGCAACGACGCACTTCAGAAGCTGGTCCATTTTGAGCAGAAAGAACGTGACCGGGATGGGCCAGCGGAACACGAACGCCGAGAGCGCCGAGAGCGGCAGCACAAGGCACCACATGAATATAATATCATTTTTAAATACGAAGGCCGTATCGCCGCCCCCGCTCACCACGCCCACGAGGCAGGGCGCCTCGTACGCCGAACCGAACACGGAAATCGCGAGGATCGTTAAAAACGTGACCGAAAGGGCGCGCGTATCGGCCGACACGTCGTAAAACCCAACGATCAGCCTGCGGCACGAGAACAGCACGGCCGACGAGACCGCGCCGGTGATCAGAAAGATGACCTGAAAACGCTTTACGTAGGTTTTCAGGCGCGGCAGGTCCCCCTCCCCCACGGTTTTCGCCGTGAGCACCGCGCTCGCAGACGAAGCGGAGGTATAGAGCACCGCCACCACCTGAAACACCGGGGCGGATACCGCGTTCGCGCCGATGGCAGCCGCGCCCAGCCGCCCGATGATGGCGGTCTGCAGGAACATCGCGACGCCCCACGACCCGCCGGAGCCCACCGGGGGCAGGCCAACCTTCAGGTAATCGCGCACGAAGGAGCGCTCCGCTTTGAACACGTCGGCAACGCGCAGGCGCAGCTTTTTCTCGTAAACGAACACGTAAAACAGCACGTACACAAGCTCCGCCACGCGGCTGATCAGGGTGGCGACCGCCGCGCCCTTCACGCCCATCTCGGGAAAGCCGAGGTGGCCGAAGATGAGCACGTAATTGAGGAAGATGTTCACCGCCAGCGCGACCACCGAGGTATAGAACCCGATGCGCACGCTCTCAACGGCGCGCATCAGGCAGATGAGCGAATAGCTGACCGCGAACACCAGATAGCTGTGCGCCATGATGCGGATATACTGCGCCCCCGCCGCAACGATTTCGGTATCGTCCGAAAGCAGCCCCAGCACCCCAGCGGGCGCGACGGACACAACGGCCGCCATCACCGCGGCAATGGCAACGGCGGTATAGAACGCCGCCGCGTACACCTTTTTGACCGAGGCGGTATCCCTTTTACCCCAATACTGCGAGCCCAGCGTTACAAGGCCCGTGCCCACGCCGTTGATAAGGCAGATGAGCAGGAACTGGATCTGGTTCGCGAGGCTCACGCCGCTCATGGCGACCTCGGAATACCGCCCCAGCATGACGGAATCGGCAAGGTTGACGCTGAACACGATCAGGCTCTGCGCCGCCACCGTGCCGAATAAGGTAAAATAGGTTTTATAGAAGTAGGTGTCTTTTTTCATTATTTTAAAACAATATTTATGAATCTGAAATGTGTTTTTCTTTTCGTTCGGGAATCGCTCATCCCGTAGGGGGCGGCGTCTCGACGCCCCGCATATATCGGATACGTAATCCAGTTCCGACAAACAAGGTGCATTTCCTGTATATGAGAATATCCGTGACGGGCGCAGACCCGCATATTCTGTTTTTTTCTACACGTTAAGTCGGTTTTTTTCTTCCTGCCATTTTTGCTTCTGCAGCCAATTTGCCGGATTATCATCTATATACTGCCATTTGACTTCATAGTCTTTATCGTTGCGAATAATGTGGTCATAGTATCCTCTTTGAAAGATTTTACGACCGACGTCCTTTTGCGAAAGGCGTTTAAATACCGATACCACTTGCGGTATCCGTTCATTGGCAGGGTCTTTTCCTTTTTCTTTTTCCCCCATTGTGTCGTTAATAAAAACAATCATATGGATATGATCCGGCATAATAACATAATGCTCAACGGATACGTTTTCAGCACGGTTGATCTGTTTGATATTCTTTTCAATGACTTCCCCTACGGAGGTCAAACGCATTTCCGGACGCACAAAATCACGGGCAACGATATTGCTTAAAACAACATCCGTTGTACAGATCGTGATAAAATATGCCCCTCCGCTGCTGTAATTATAGGTGCGAAGACGATTTGTTTTTCTTACAGGTTGTTCCATAAAAACTCCGGAGCATTAAAATGACCGGCAGCCGGTCGTATGATTGAACAAAAAAAACCATGTTCAAAAACGGATGACGATTTAAAACAGCGGGTCTGCGGGGCGTCGGGACGCCGCCCCCTACGGGGATCGGTTCGGCCTGCCGCCTGTTTCCATTTCAACTTGTTGCTTGCTGCTTGCAACTTGTTACTTGCAACTTGCAGCTTAATCCGCCCACTCACAGCAGCCTCTTATTATACTGCCCCGCCGTGATCCGGCCCTCCGGCTTTTGCCCGGCGAGGATGCGCGACGTGATCTCGCGGCACTGTTCGGGCGTTTCCACGGTGAAATACAGGGTATAAAAATCGGTTTGCGGCTCGGTCAGCCCCACGGAACACAGCGGCGTCGAATTGAACATTGTGGAATACCGCCTGCCGTCGCACAATAGCGGAAAGCGCTCGTTCTTCCGGTCGGTGATCTCTGCTCTGCCGGGGCATTTGCCGCAGCCCTTTTCGTCCCGCTGCGGGCAGGCGCGGAAACGCATCAGCGGCAGCCGCCCATAGGCGATATAGCCGGTCTTTCCCCCGCAGCGCAGGGCGTTCATATCGTTCAGATGCAGCTCGAACGAAAGTGTGGTATCTTTGCAGCCAAGCGCCTCCAGCTCCGAGAGCGCCGCGCGGTTCGTGACGTTCATATGCGCGCCGCAGCGCACCTCGAGCCCCGCGTCTTTTAACAGCTTTACCGCGCCGATGTTTTCGGCGACGCCCGCTTTCAGGCCCTTATCTTTGAGCGAAACGAGCGTTTGCAGGGCGGCGTTTTCGTCCGCCGGGAACAGCAGCACCGGTATTTCGGCGGCCAGTTTTGCGCCGAAACGGGCGATGAGCTCCGTATGGGCGGCAACCTCGCGCAGCGGCAATATCACGGTTTCGCATTCGGGGCAGTCGAACGCCTGCTCTGCCGTTTGAAAGCGCAGCCGCAGGGCTTTTTTCTCCGGCGCGGGTACGAAAGGCAGAGCTTCGATACGGGAAAGGATCGCGTTCGTTTTGTCCGGGACCTCCGGGGCGGCGCCGCGCATCTCATTCAGTTTTTCCACCGCGGCGCGCCGCAGGGCGTTGAGCGCCGAAGCGGGAACAGCCAGCCCGGGGCCGATATCGGCTTCGGGCTCTTTACAGAAATAGGGGGTATCGCCCAGCTTCGTAAGGGACGCCGCGGCCCTTTCGGCTGTGAGGGGCACGGTAAGAGCAGCCTCGGGCGGCGGGCCCTGCACGGCCACGGTATTCGGTCCGTCCGACACGCTGAGGCGCAGCGGCTGCCCCGCCTGTGCGGTGAGCGTCATGTCCAGCTCTACGCGGGGGTATTCTTTATCGTATAACCGCTGCAGGCGCTTCAGCACGCCCGCGGCGGAAACCACGTCCTCTTTGGTGCGGCGACCGAACATTTCGCCGTTGATATGAGAAGTGAGGTAGCCGTCCGTAAAGCCCCCGCGCGAGAATACGCTTTTGAGCGTTTCGGTATCGGGCTGCCCGCCGGAGAGCTTCACCCGGCAGGCGTTCACCGCGGCGGCGACGTATTCGGGCCGTTTCATGCGGCCCTCGATCTTGAACGAGCAAACCCCGGCGTTTTTCAGCTCGCCGAGATGTTCCACCAGCGACATATCCTTCAGGCTCAGGCAGTGATCACGCCGCTCGTTTCTGAAATC
Source organism: Clostridia bacterium (assembly GCA_017439205.1). Classification (GTDB taxonomy): domain Bacteria; phylum Bacillota; class Clostridia; order Oscillospirales; family Acutalibacteraceae; genus RUG806. Next base: position 2,721 of record JAFRSZ010000056.1, on the reverse strand, counting down.
CAGCCGGCAGGGCTGGGCGCACAGGCCGCGGTTGGCGCTGCGCGAGCCGAAGGCGCAGGAGGTGTAGCACAGCCCCGAAAAGCCCATGCAGTGCGCGCCGTGCACGAACACCTCGATCTCGCAGCTTACCGCGCCTGAGATCGCTTCGATCTCTTTCAGCGAAAGCTCGCGGGCAAGCACGATGCGGTTGAAGCCGTATTCCTCGAGCAGCTTCGCGCCGCTTATATTGTGCGCCGCCATCTGGGTAGAGGCGTGCAGCGCAAGGGCGGGAGCGTATTCCTTTACCGCCGCGGCGGCGGCAAGGTCCTGCACGATCACGGCGTCGGCCCCGCTCGCTGCGACAAGGGCGAGCGTTTCGGCAAAGGCGGGCAGCTCGCGGTCGGTGAGCAGGGTATTCAGCGTGATATAGCATTTCACGCCCCGTATGCGGCAATACCGCACGGCGGCGGCAAAGCCCTCCGGCGTAAAATTCTCGGCGTTGCGGCGGGCGTTGAAATCCGCCGCGCCGAAATACACCGCGTCCGCGCCGCTCTTTACGGCGGCGAAAAGCTGCGCCTGACCGCCCACCGGGGCCAGAATTTCGGGATAAAACGGGTCCATCTGCATTTTTTACCTCCCGCGGTACCATTGATCGTATTCTACCACACCCGAACGAAAAATGCTATTGCTTTTTTTTAAAAACATGATATAATGTGTTCAAAAGAAACATTTGTTTGCAGAAAGGAAATCACCATGGCGGAGAAAAAAGAAAACACCAAAGCCCCCGTGAACGCGGATAAGCAGGAGGCGCTGAAATCGGCGATCACCCAGATCGAAAAAATGTTCGGCAAGGGCGCGGTGATGCGTCTGGGCCAGACCACGGCCCTGAACGTGGACGCCATTTCCACCGGCTCCATCGCGCTGGACGCGGCCACCGGCATCGGCGGACTGCCCAAGGGCAGGATCGTTGAGATCTACGGCCCCGAGAGCTCCGGTAAAACCACGCTTGCCCTGCACGTGGTGGCGGAGGCGCAGCGAAAGGGCGGCGAAGCAGCCTTTATCGACGCGGAGCACGCGCTGGACCCCGTATACGCCGCGAACCTCGGCGTGGACGTGGATTCCCTTCTGGTTTCGCAGCCGGATAACGGCGAGCAGGCGCTCGAGATCGCCGAATACCTCACCCGTTCCGGCGCGCTGGACGTGATCGTGATCGACTCGGTGGCCGCGCTGGTGCCGAAGGCCGAGATCGAGGGCGACATGGGCGATTCCCACGTAGGCCTGCACGCGCGGCTCATGAGCCAGGCGCTCAGAAAGCTCGCGGGCGCGATCAGCCGCTCCAACTGCCTTGTGATCTTCATTAACCAGCTGCGCGAAAAGGTGGGCGTGATGTACGGCAACCCCGAAGTAACCACCGGCGGCCGCGCGCTCAAATTCTACGCCAGCATGCGCATCGACGTGCGCCGCATCGAGCAGCTCAAGGCCCCGGGCAACGAGTTCATCGGCTCCCGCACCCGCGCCAAGATCGTAAAGAACAAGGTTGCGCCCCCCTTCCGCGAGGCGGAGTTCGATATCATGTACGGCAAGGGCATCTCGAAAGAGGGCGAAATGGTGGATATGGCCGTGCAGATGGGCATCATCCAGAAGAGCGGCGCGTGGTTCAGCTACGGCGAGCAGCGGATCGGCCAGGGCAGAGATAAGGTGAAGCAGTATTTTGCCGACAACCCCGATTTTGCAGCCGAGATCGAAGAAAAGCTTCGCGCGGCGATGACCCCCGCGAAAAAAACCGAGGACCCGGAGACCGCGGCGGAGGAAGCGGCGGCAAACGAGCCCATCGCCCCCAACAACGGCCGACTCAATAAGATCAAGATCGACATCGCGGCAGACTGATGGAAATATCGACCTCAACCACGAAAAAAGGCAGGATCAACATTCTCACGGACGGTGAATACCAATTCACCGTCCCTGCTTTCATTTGGTACCGTTCGCCGCTTTTCGGGCAGACCGAGGCGGACGGCGTTTCGCTGGAGGCCCTGCGCGCCGAGGGGCAGGCGTACGACGCCTACGAGAAGGGCCTGCGGCTGCTGGGGCTGCGCGCCCACGGCACCGAAGAGCTGCGGCGGAAACTCCGGCGGGACTACCCTGCCGACGCCGCCAACGACGCGATAACAAAGCTCACCGAAAGCGGCCTGCTGGACGACGTTTCCTTCGCCGAAGCGCTGGCGGAGGAGCTTTTCCGCCGCAAACACTACGCGCCGGAGCGCATCACCATGGAGCTGACCCACCGGGGCGTGGACGCCGAAACCGCGAAAAATGCGCTAAATATACTTGATATTGACAGAAAACAAGGTATAATAGATATAATAAGCAAAATGCGGCTTCCGGAGCGGATCTCGCAGAAGGACCGCAACCGGCTGATCCGCCGCCTGCTGGGCGCAGGCTACACGATGGCGGAGATACGGGAAGCGGTGGAGGTTTCGGATGAGTGATTAGTGGCTAGTGGCCAGTGGCCAGTGGCTAGTGGCTAGTGGCTAGTGACTAGTGACTAGTGGCCAGTGGCTGGTGGCTGGTGGCTAGTGGCCAGTGACCAGTGGCTAGTGGCTAGTGGCTAGTGACCAGTGGCCAGTGGCTAGTGGCTAGTGGCCAGTGGCTAGTGGCTAGTGGTCAGTGACCAGTGACCAGTGGCTAGTGGCCAGTGGCTAGTGGCTAGTGGTCAGTGACCAGTGGCTAGTGGCTGGTGACTAG
>JAFRSZ010000055.1 GCA_017439205.1 Clostridia bacterium | reverse complement strand
CGGCACGGTTCCCGCCGCGCCCTCGGGCGGGGATCAGACGCTGCCCACCTTTACCGCCGTTTACGGCCCCGCCGAGACCCCCGACAAGAAAAACGACTGCTACCTGTGCACCGACACCCTCGCCGGAGAGAAGCACGCCTCCTCTCTGTACGACGTAGGTATTTTCGAGTTCCGGGACGACAACGCCCGCAAGGCCCTGAACCACATCCAGAAGGAAGAACAGGACCACGGCAAGATGATCTATAACTATATGTCCGCGAACGGAATGTACAACTGACAACGAAAACAACCCGCCATGACGCTCTCATTTATCTGAAAGATATCATGGCGGGTTATATTAATTGTGCTTCGTTTTTATTTTATTTTACCCGTCGGGCAAATCCCTGTTTTTAAGGGCGTGCGATCACGCCTTTTTCCTGTTGCCGAGGGCCTTCATCAGGAACATGAAGCCGATCAGCGCGGCGATCATGATGGGCAGCACGATGAACCACTTGGGGATCAGCGCCATCAGCGCGTAGCCCACAAACGAGAAGCCCGCCACGGTGAGGGCGTAGGGCAGCTGCGTGGAAACGTGGTTCACATGGTTGCAGCGCGCGCCTGCGGAGGCCATGATGGTGGTATCGGAAATGGGAGAGCAGTGGTCGCCGCACACGGCGCCGGCAAGGCAGGCCGCGATCACGATGGTGGTGGCGGCGCCGGTGATGCCCGCCTTCTCAAAGATATCGAGAGAGATCGGGATCAGGATGCCGAAGGTGCCCCAGCTGGTGCCGGTGGCAAACGCGAGGCCGAGCGCCACAAGGAACATGATGGGCGGCAGGATGCTGGCGGAGAAGCCGGAATCCTTGATCCAGTTGGCAACGAATTCGCCCGCGCCGAGGTAGCTCTTGCAGAAGCCGCCGAGGGTCCAAGCGAAGATCAGGATGATGATGGAGGGGACCATTGCCTTGAAGCCCTGCGGGATCGTGTTCATGCACTCTTTGAAGGAGATGATCTTGCGGGGCAGGTAGAGCAGCAGGGTGAAGATCAGCGCCACAAAGGAGCCGAGCACCAGACCTACGGAAGCGTCGGAATCGGAGAACGCCTGCACGAAGCCTACGCCCTCGCCGCTGAAGAAGCCGCCGGTATAGATCATGCCGACGATGCAGGAGATGATCAGGACCACCACGGGCAGAACAAGGTCGATCACGCGGCCCTTGCCGGAAGCTGCGGCCTCCATTTCGGCGTCCGCGTCTTCTTCCTTGCTGCCGGAGAACAGGTCGTTGTTGTTCACGGCGTTGAGCTCATGCCTGCGCATCGGGCCGTAATCCACGTTCATCACGCTGATCGCGATCACCATAACGATGGTGAGCAGCGCGTAGAGGTTGTAGGGGATGGTCTGCATGAACAGCGTAAGGCCCTGTCCCTCGGTGGTATACGAGGAAACGGCCGCGGCCCACGAGGAGATCGGGGCGATGATGCAGATGGGCGCCGCGGTGGCGTCGATGATGTAAGAGAGCTTCGCGCGGGAGATGTTGTGCTTGTCGGTCACCGGACGCATCACGCTGCCCACGGTAAGACAGTTGAAATAGTCGTCGATAAAGATGATCACGCCCAGCGCAAAGGTGGCGAGCTGCGCGCCCACGCGGGTCTTGATGTGCTTGGACGCCCATGCGCCGTATGCCGCGGAGCCGCCGGATTTGGTGACCAGCCCGACGATGATGCCCAGAATAACAAGGAAGATCAGGATGCCCAGGTTCCACGCGTCGCCCACATACTCGGTCATGACCGAGAAAATGGATTCCACGGTGCCTACGATGCTGAAGTTGCTGTAAAGCAGCGCGCCCACAACGATACCGATGAACAGAGAGGAATAAACCTCTTTGGTGATCAGCGCCAGTACGATGGCGATCACGGGGGGCAGCAGCGCCCAGAATTTGCCGTAGAATTTAGAGGGGGAAGCCTCTTCTTCAGCGGCCTCTTCTTCGGCGGCTTCGGCGTCGCTCTCGCCGACGGTCAGCACGGCGTCGTCGGTTTCGGCAGCGTCCGCTTCGGCAGCGGCGTCCTTTTCCGCTTCGGCAGCGGCGTCTGCAGCGGCGTCGTCTTCCGGCGCGGAGAGCACCACCATGGTCTCGCCTTCATCGGGAGCCGCAGCATCGGAGTTCTCAGTGGCGAAAGCAACGCCCGCCGTGAGCAGGATACCGATGGAGAGCGCCAGAGAAAGCAGCATGCAGATGAGTAAACGTGTTCTTCTCTTCATTGTGGTTTCCTTCCTTTTCATTTTTTCAAAAAAAGAACCGCTTGAAAGCGGTACATAAACGAACTGTTTTATGATAGCGCTTCACGTGAAAAATCAGGTGACAGTCCGCCGGGTATTCCCCTGCGGCCCAGAAAATGCGCTCAGGGAAAACGCGTTTTCTTCGGCGTGCGTCCCTTTCTGCGGCGGATACATCCCTTTCTTCCGCCGGGTACTGATGAAGCACGCGCCTCTATCTCAAGCTATTCTGTTTTTTGTTGGCACTATCATAACACCGGAACCGTGCGGTGTCAAGAGTCAAATGAGAATGGCAATGATGATGAATGATGATAATGAATAATGAACGATGAACAATGAACAATTTCGGAAAACACTTCGTGTTTTGATCGTAAAAAACATCGGTGACAGAGGTCTGATCGTATCTTTTCGCTCTGAAACAATTCCGAATTAAAAAAAACATCTCCGCTCTGAAAAACAATTCCGCATTCCGAATTCCGAATTCCGAATTGAATAAATCTCCGCTCTCATCCCTTCGCTCCCGCCAGAAGCTTCCGCATCAGAACGAGGTATGCGATCAGCTCCACCGCAAAGGTCACCGTCCACGAAATGGGGTAGCTCATAAACAGCACGCCCGGCGTATGGTACTGCGGCGCGGAGAACACGGTAAAGATCCACACCACGCGGAACACGCACACGCCCGCCACGGTGACCGCCATCGGCAGGGCGGAACGCCCCATGCCGCGCAGCGTGCCGGTCATCACCTCCATCAGGCCGTCCAGAAAATACGGCAGGGCGATGTACCCCATGCGCAGGACGCCGAACTCGATCGCCTCGGGCGAATCGGTGATATAGATCCCCAGCAGCGTGCGCCCGAAAACGTAGCAGAGGGCGCCGAGCGCAGCGCCCGTTGCGGCGACGGCTACGAGACAGATGCCGGTGATGCGCCGGATGCGCCGGTACTGCCGCGCGCCGTAATTCTGGCCGGTGAAGTTGGTGGCGGTCTGCTGAAAGCCGTTCATGCTGATGTATACGAAGCCCTCGATGTTGCCGGAGGCGGCGCTGCCGCTCATCGCCACGCTGCCGAAGGAGTTGACGGAGCTCTGGATCAGCACGTTCGAGATCGAGAACATCGCGCCCTGAATGCCCGCCGGCAGCCCGATGCGCACCATCTGCTTCAGGTGGCGGCCAGAGATACGCAGGTCCCTGAAAAACAGACGGCACATATCGTCGCGCCGGGCAAGCGCCGCGGTCACCAGCGCAGCGGAAACGGCCTGCGACGCCACGGTGGCGAGCGCAACGCCCGCCACGCCCATATGCAGCGCGATCACGAACACGAGGTTCAGCGCCACGTTCAGCACGCCCGCGGCGGAGAGAAAGATCAGCGGACTGCGGATATCCCCGGCGGCGCGCAGGATGCTCGCCCCGAAGTTGTATACCATGCTCGCCGCCATGCCGCAGAAATAGATGCGCATATAGGTCACGGCGCCGTCGATCACGTCCGGCTGGGTGCCCATCCATGTGAGGAACAGCCGCGCGCACGAAACGCCCACGGCGGTAAGGCCGAGCCCGCCGATCACAGCCGCGGGCAGGGCGGTGTGCACGGTTTTGTGCACGTCCTCATAGCTTCCCGCGCCGATGCCCTGCGCCACCATCACGCCCGCGCCCACCGAAAGGCCGATGAACAGGTTCACGATCAGGTTGATGATCGAGCCCGTCGCGCCCACGGCCGCCACGCTCAGGCTGCCCGCGAAACGCCCCACGATCACGAGGTCCGCGGCGTTGAACAGCAGCTGCAATACCCCCGTGAAGATCACGGGCAGCGCGTAGAGTATGATCTTTTTGGTGAGCGGCCCCTCGCACATGTAGGCGGCGGATCTGACCATGGCTTGCACCCCGACGGTAAGAATGTGTGTTTTCGCAAGACATTATAACGGTTTTATATAAAAAGTCAATACGAAAACTTGACATCCGGAGACAGGTTTGATAAAATCAACTTTCAGAATGAATAACGGAGGACCGGTTTATGAACAATACCGAAAAAACGATGGAAAAGATCGTGGGCCTTTGCAAGACCAGAGGCTTTATCTTCCCGGGCAGCGATATCTACGGCGGCCTTGCCAACACGTGGGATTACGGCCCGCTCGGCGCGCGTCTGAAAAACAACGTGAAGGACACCTGGCGCAAGCGCTTCATTCAGGAGCGCAAAAACAGCTACGAGGTGGACGCCGATATCCTGATGCATCCCCGCGTGTGGGAGGCAAGCGGCCACGTGGCGTCCTTCTCCGACCCGCTGCTGGACTGCAGGGAGTGCAAGATGCGCCACCGCGCAGACAACCTGATCGACGATTTCGATCCCGACGCGCACGCCGACGGCATGACGAAGGAAGAGATGTTCCAGTATATCAAGGACCATCACATCCCCTGCCCCAACTGCGGCAAGCACAATTTTACCGATATCCGCGAGTTCAACCTGATGTTCCAGACCTACCGCGGCGTGACAAACGATTCCAAGAGCGTGATCTATCTGCGTCCCGAGAACGCGCAGGGCGAATACGTGAACTTTTTGAACGTTCAGCGCACGATGCGCGCCAAGCTCCCGTTCAGCATCGGCCAGATCGGCAAGGCCTTCCGCAACGAGATCACCCCCGGCAACTTCACGTTCCGCACGATTGAATTCGAGCAGATGGAGTTCCAGACCTTCTGCAAGGAAGGCGACGATACCGCGCTGTACGATTATTTCAAGCAGTACGGCCTTGATTACTACAAGGATCTCGGCATCCCGGCGGAGCATCTCAGGTTCCACGACCACGAAAAGCTCGCGCACTACGCCAAAGCCGCCTGCGATATTGAATTTTTGTTCCCGTTCGGCTGGGGCGAGATCAACGGCACGCACAACCGCACGAATTTCGACCTGACGCGCCATCAGGAATACAGCGGGCAGAAGATGGATTATCTCGATCCCGATACGAACGAAAAGTTCATCCCGTTCATCATCGAATCCACCTACGGCCTCGACCGCACGGTGCTCGCGCTCTTGTGCGAGGCTTACGACGAAGAAGTGATCGACGCCGAGAAGAACGACGTGCGCGTGGTGCTGCACCTGCATCCGGTCGTGGCGCCCTACAAGGTGGCCGTGCTGCCGCTCTCGAAGAAGCTCTCCGAAAAGGCGCTGGAAGTGTATAACGTGCTGAATAAGTCGTTCATGACCGATTTCGACGAGACCGGCTCCATCGGCAAGCGCTACCGCCGCGAGGACGAGATCGGCACGCCCTTCTGCGTTACCTACGATTTCGACAGCGAGACCGACGGCTGCGTGACCGTGCGCGACCGCGACACGATGGAGCAGGTGCGCCTGCCGATCGCCGATCTGAAGGACTATATCGCCGAAAAGATCAGCTTCTGAGCAAAACAAACCGGATAAAAGAAAAGAAGGCAGATGCGCTCTGTCTTCTTTTTTTGTTCAAATTCCGGTTCAGCCGAAGGCTCGATATATAATACTTTACCAGTCGGCCGCGTTTTCAAGGCTGACCGCCGCGCGCAGGATCTTTCTTGCGTCGGCTGCGGTGACCATATGATCCCGATCAACGTCGGCGGCAGCGAACTGCGCGGAGCCGGGCGCATAATCCTCCAGATCCACAGAGCGGCGCAAAGCAAGACGCGCGTCGGAGGAGGCGATACTGCCGTCGTTATCCACGTCGCCCAAGCGGAACGTACCGGCCGGGATCGTCTCTGCCCGCACCTCACCGCAGCCGGGGCTGAGGCAGGTGTATACCAACACGCCGGCAGCGTCGGCGGTGGCGGGCAGCGTGACCACGCCCTGATCCCACGTATGGCCGATCATCGGTTCGGCAGCGGTGCGCGATGCGCCGCATACGGTGCAGGTAAAGGTCCGCTCGCCCTCGGCGCGGCAGGTGGGGGCCGCGGTGATCTCGCCCGCGTTCCACCTGTGGCCCGTCGCCCGAACGGGCGTTTCGGTTTTCAGGCGGTAAAGGGTACGGGTCTCTACCCTGCGGCCGTCGGTTTCGGCAACGGGACCGTCGCCCCAATCGCTCCATTCGCCCCAGCCGTCACCCGGGGTCTTTACGTATTCGGTATAGGAACAGCGACGGATCTCGACCCGTTCGACGATCCACCAGTAGGTATCGGTACAAACAGACTTGTTATCCAGCCGCCGGGCGTTTGCACTGGTCGTTACGGCGGCGTCGGCGGTGGAATAAAAAGCGTGGAAGCCCACGTGCGTGCCGTCTTTCTGTGACGAAATGGTGCGGTTGATGGGACCGTATGCGTATGAGCTGCGGCACCAGTGCCAGTAGATCCAGCCGACGGTGGAGGTCGTTACCTCAATTTTGGAGGTTTCGGTTTCGCCGGCTTTCTTCGGGCTCACGTTATACGCAGCGTACAGCGGCGACGAGGTCGAAAATCCTGCGGGCCAGCTTGCTGCGTAATCGATGGTACCGCCGCCCGTTTTCGTCCACACGGGCAGTTTATCGGCATAGCGATACTGCGTTTTCGTTTCCACCGTCTGGTTTTCGCCGGGCGCAGGCGGTTCGGCGGTCCATTCGCCGTAAACGGGCGTTGCATCCGCGGGCTGCCGGTAGCTTTCGCCGCAGCGCGCGCAGGTAAAAACATCAACCGCGTCTTCGGTGCAGGTTGCGGGGATACGGGTCTGCAGGTAGCTGTGTTTCAGGGCGGGGATCTCTGTGAACCCGGAAAGGGGTTTGCCGCACACCGAGCACCTCTGCCCCGCTGAAACGCCCGGCTGCGTACAGGTTGCCGGCACCTCGGCCACGTTCAGCGGCGTATGGGCGGTGGTGAAGGAAAGCGCCACCTTGGTGTTCGCGCTTACGGTACCCGAAAGGCTGCCCGAAGAAACGCCCTCGTACTTATGGCACTGCGTCGCCTTGATATCGGTTATGGAATAGGTGACGGAACCCGTAAGCGACGCGTTGTAATAATCGTTCAGGCCCGTTTGCTTCGTGCCGTTCACGGTGATGGAAAAGGTGCCGTAATCGCCGAGATCTCCCGAAACCGCGCCGTCGAGCAGACCGTTGACGTCCAGGCTGAACGCGGCGGACTTAAAATTCGGCCGGATCACAACAGAGAAGGATCTGAGGCCCTCAACCTTCGTATAAGAATTAGGAGCGCCGCGTTTATTGCCGTAATCGATAATGTAATAATTGTTGCCCGAAACGTGGTGCACCAGGCCCACGTGTCCGGTATTGGCGCTGGCGCCGTACGCGCCCTTTGCGTTTACGAAAATATCTCCCGCCTGCGCGGTGGTCTGGCTGTTGGTATACCGGGTATAGGCGGCGGGAATGGACTGCCAGATATAATCGGCGGCCACGCCTGCCGTGGGGTTGCTCGGATTCGCGACGCCGAGATCCGCGCCGAGATAAGAGGAGTACATGCGCGCGAGATCCACGCACTGCACGCCGGATCCGGAGCCGTCGTAATTAACGGCGGTGCCGAGCTTTGAATCCATCCACGCCTGCGCCTCCGCAAGGGTCTTGTTTACGGTTGCCGCGTCGGCGCGCGGCGCCTGAAAACAGCACGCCGCTGCGGCAAGCGCGAGCACGAGCATAACGGAAACCGTTTTTTGAATGAAACGCCGCATATTCACACACCGTACGGTCCGGCTGAAAAGCAGCGCGCGATCGCCCTTTGCCGGAACCGTTCCTTTCCTTTATTTACGGTATAATAATACACCCGTGCGCTTTTCTGTGTCAAGGCGTTCGGGTGTTTGATTTATGTTTTTTTACCGCGGCCAAACGGCCGTTCTCTTTTTTATGCCTGCAGAAATGCGCACACCCTATCCCAGAATCCTTCGTCCTGAGCGGTCATGCGTCGCCAGTCCGTATCTTTGAAATACGCCTTTTTTTCGTCGAGCGTCTTCATTTTTCCGGCCTTTTGGGCCGCCTGGAACCCGCCGAGCACCTCGCTCATGTAAACCACAGCGTCCGCCGTATAGTTGGGGTTGTGCATGCGGCCGGAAACGATCAGATATTCCGCGTCAGATTTCGCGTTCTCCCGAATATACCGGGTGTGCTCCGCGTAGGGCACAACGGGGTCGTCTTTGGAATGGGCGAACAGGTACTTCGTTTTGCCTTCGTTCACCGCGTCCAGCGCGTTCGCTCCGAAATACGCGGGGCACGCTTTTTTTTCAAAGGCGCACAGCCGCCGGAACGTGAACCGGTCCTTCGCGGTCTTCGCGCCCGCGGTCTGCGTGAGCAGCATGCGTTCCACCGAAACGAAACCGGAGATCACAACCGCCTTTTCAAAGCCGCTCTGATATTTGGGGATGTTCGCCGCGGCGTAGCCGCCCCACGAGTGCCCCATCACGAACACGCGGCTGAATTTTTCCCAAGCGCCGTCGGCCTTGAGCGCTTTTACCGCGGCGTCCAGATCCGCGAGCGACTGCCCGAAGCCGCCGATATCCCTGCCCCCGGAGTCAAAGCAGCCGGTGTTGTCGTACGCCAGCACCGTATAACCGCGGCCGCACAGGAGCGCGATCTCCGTCATATACGAGCGGTGGCCGCCGCCCACGCCGTGGCAGAACACGATCAGTTCGTTTCTCTCGCCGCCGCAGCGGTACCAGAAGCCCCGCAGCGTGTTTTTGCCGGACGTAAAACGGAACGGCTCCGCCTGCAGCCCCGGGAAATCGGCCGCGGAAAAATACTTTATATAGCCTTCGTCGTCGTACCGGTGGACCAGCTTTTTTCTGTAAACGGCTTCTACGATCCCCATCGCTTATGCCTGCGGCTCCTCAGCCGGGTCGGCCGCGTCCTCCGCTTCTCTTTCGGCGAGCTTCGCCGCTTCCTTTGCTTCCTTCTCGGCAGCCTTCGCTTCCTTTTCGGCGAGCTTCGCCGCGGCCTTTTCTTCTTTTTCGGCAAGCTTTTCGGCTTCTCTGGCCTCCTTCTCGGCGAGCTTTTCGGCTTCTTTGGCTTCCTTTTCGGCGAGCTTCGCGGCCTCTTCGGCCTCCTTCTCTGCGAGCTTCGCCGCCTCTGCGGCTTCCTTCTCCGCCTCTTTCTTCAGGCGTTCCTTTTCGGCCTCGGCCTCTTCTGTCTCTTTGATCCAGGCGAGGGTATCCTTTAAGCTCTCTTCCAGCGGGCGGGGATTGTAGCCCAGCTCCTTCTGCGCCTTTTCATAAGAAAAATTACAGTTGGAGCAGAGCTTGCGCACCGCGTAGCGCGTAAAGATGGCGGGCTTGTTCATCGCTTTATAGTAGCGTTCCATAATGGGGGCGGCGAAATCCACAACGCCCTTGCCGATCTTCAGCTTCGGGGAATCGTGGCCGCTGACCTTGCCCAGCAGGCGGATGAACTCATCCACCGTAACGCTCCTGTTGCACAGTAAATACACTTCGCCGCCGGAAGCCCTGTCGCCCGCGGCAACGGTGCCGTACGCCACGTCGCGAACGTCCACGAAGTTGTACCCGCCGAAGGTCATCGTGATCGGGAACGCGCCCTTCGAGAACATGCGGATCATGCTGCCCACGCTCGACACCTTGAAATCGTAAGGGCCCATGCAGGCGGAGGGCTGGCACACCACGGTTTCCACCCCGCCGCGGCCGTTGGCCTCCAGCACCAGCGCGGTGGCCTCCGCCTTGGTTTTGGCGTACGCGCCCTCAAGGGTATCGGGATCGTAGGTATAAACCTCGTGCATCACCTGATCGTCCGGCAGCGGCACGTAGGTATCCACCGAACCCATATACACCAGCTTCTTCACGCCGGCCTTGCGGCAGGCGCGGATCACGTTGCGCGTGCCGTTCACGTTCACGTTGTATACAAAATCCTCGTTGCCGGGCTTGATCTCGACGCAGCCCGCCACGTGGTAGACGATATCGCACCCCTCGAAGGCCCTGAGAAGGCTCTCGTAATCGGTGATATCGCCCTTGCGCTTCTCGCACCTGAGTCCGTCGAAGATATCAATATCCTTGCGGATCAGGATGCGGATATCCTTATCCTCGTGCTTCTGCAGCTCCATCAGGATCGCGTAACCCACGTGCCCGGTCGCCCCGGTAAGACATACGGTTGTTTTTTTCATAATGGATCTCCCTTTATGCTGACGTTTCTTGTTTTTTTACTGTTGACGGTTAGAAGTCAGGAATGATGAACGTTGAAAAATGTTAATAATTCCGAATTCCGCATTCCGAATTCCGAATTAAAAAAGTTTCCGCTCTGTAAGCACCACCGTCAGATCGTTCACGTTCGTCCCTGTGGCGCCGGTGACGATCAGATCCCCCGCGGCCCTGAGCGCCGGGTAGGAATCGTTGTTGTCAAGCGCCGCCCCGGGGGAAAGCCCTGCGGCCTCCATCCGCGCGCAGGTACCGCCGTCCGCAAAGCCTCCGGCGGCGTCCGTGGGGCCGTCCGTGCCGTCGCTGCCAACGGATAAAAAGCAGATATCCTTCTGCCCGCGCAGCTCTATGGCGGCGGCCAGCGCCATCTCCTGATTGCGGCCGCCCTTTCCGTTTCCTTTTAAGGTAACGGTGGTCTCGCCCGCGTACAGGTACGCGTGCCTGCCGGGAAGGCGGGGCGTTTCGGCAAGGATGGCCCTCGCCGTATCTCTCGCTTCGCCGGTAACGGCGCAGTTCACGACGCTTGTTTCATAGCCCAGCTCTTTCGCCGCGGCTTCGGCTGCCGCGCAGAGGATGCGGATATCCCCCACAAAGTAATAGCCGCCGTCGTTTATTTCCGCCGTACCGCCGCCGGTGAGATACGGCCATATTTCTTTTTCATCATATAAATAGCGCTCCGCCGCGGCCAGCACCGCTTCGTCCGGCGCGGTATCCGGCACGGTAAGGCCGGAGGCGATCACGCCCTTGTCGTTGGAAATGACGTCCGACAGCGCCAGCGTGACCACCTTTGCCGGGGCGCACAGCGCCGCCAGCCTGCCGCCCTTTACGAGCGAGAGCCGCTTGCGCACGGCGTTGATCTCCTCGATGGCGGCCCCGCGGGAGAGAAGCTTCCCGGTCACGCGCCGCTGCGTTTCGGCGGGCACGGCGCTCTTTTCCAGCAGCGCGCTGCCGCCGCCGGAGATCAGGAACAGGGCGGTATCCTCCGCCGTGAGCGAACGGGCCAGCTCCATGGCCTTTTCGGCGGCAAGGATGCTGTTTTCATCCGAGACCGGGTGCGCGGCCTCGATGCAGGTAAACCCGGGGGCGGAAAAATCCCCCAGATGGCCGTATTTTGTGACCACGAGCCCGGCGCGGATGCGCGCGCCGAAAAATGACGCCGCGGCCCTCGCCATCGGCACGGCGGCTTTGCCCACGGCAAACACCGTGGG
>JAFRSZ010000054.1 GCA_017439205.1 Clostridia bacterium | reverse complement strand
GAACACCGTTGAGTTTATCCCTTTTACCGAGCAGAACGCGCTGATGAAATACGACGGCGTAACGATGACGGCTCTGCTCAGCGAGAAGGCCCACGCGCTGGGTCTGGACGTATCGCTCTGGATCCCGAACGGAAACGGGACCGAGGCACAGGAGCTTGCCGAACGCGAAGCTTTGTTTCAGAAAGTACCGCATATCGACGCTGTTTTCGTGCCGGGCTCCGATCCCGGCGACCTGCCCGCCGATACGCTGATCGACCGCTGTCTGAAAATCAATACGATATTAAAACGGTACCATCCGGACGCGGGTCTCTGGCCCTCGGCGCAGGCGCCGCACAACGCTCCCTTATGGGGCGAGGATTTTCTGCGGGCGCTGAAAAAGGCCGACGGCGCGTTCGCGGGCGTCATCACCGGGCCGAACCGCGCGTTCAATATCGACGTGCTTTACGGGAAGCTGCAGGGAGAATACCCGATCCGTTTTTACCCCGATATCACGCACAATCTGCGCTGCGAGCATCCGGTCCATTTTGAAAAGGACGACTGGCATTACGCGTTCGCCGCCTGTCTCAGCCGGGAGAGCGTCAATCCCCGGCCGCTCGAATACCGCAGACTGCACGAAACAGTTTCGCCCTATACCGTGGGCAGCGTGACATACTCGGACGGCGTGAACGACGACGTGAACAAGGCCGTTTGGTGCGCGCTGGAGTGGGACGGCGATCTGAAAGCCGAAGAGATCGTTGAAGATTACGCCCGCGCTTATTTATATCGGTATGACACCGATCAGCTCACGGCCGCCATTCTGCTGCTTGAAAAGAACTGGGAGAGCACCCCGCTGGAAAAACGTCTCGATTTTACGTATCACCTGCTTTCGGGCGCAAAGCGGGAAAAGAATAACTGCTGGCGGCTGTGGCAGCTGTATTTCAGAGCCGCGTGCGACCTGTATATCAAAGAACGGCTGATCTCCGATTCCGCCGCCGCGGCGACGGGCAGGGCGCTGATTCTTGCGGGCGATATCGAAGGCGCAAAGAACGTGCTTGCCGCTCCCCTGCCCGCCCATGCAGCCGCGCTACGGCAGGAAATCGAAACCGCGGCAAAAATGCTCAACGAAACCGCGGGCATGCAGCTCAGCGTTGAAAAATACGGCGCGTCCGGCTGGGAACGGGGCGCGACGCTCGACACGATCGACCTGCCCGTTACGGATAAGGAATGGCTGCGGCATCTCTGTGAAACAGCCGATGAAAATACGCTGCGCCGCGCCGCTCTGCGCAACGAAGTGGGCGAAGGAGAGTTTTATTTCTCCGTTGCGCTGAACGGTCTTGCGGCTCTGTGGGTCTATCAGAAGCCCGATTTTTACATGAACTTTCAGGGCGACCGGCCGAACGTGAACAACGGCACGCTGCCGGTATGCCTGCAGAAGGTATACGACCACTACAGCTTCGCCGCCGTGCTGCGCGGCTGCGCGCCGGGAACAGCATATGACCTGAGCGTTACATATTTCAGGCCCACCGAACGGTTCCTGCGGGAGCACACGGCGAAGGTGAACGGGCATTTGCTCGCGCCGCCGGTAAAACGCGCCGATATCCCTGCGGGGCTGGCGCCGGAGCCATACTGCGTATATACGTATCATATACCCGCCGAAGCTGCGGAAGAACAGCTTCACATCGAAATCGACGAGCCCGAAGAGGGCTTCCAGCTTGCGGAATTCCGCGTCACGCACAGGGAGGAAACTGCATGAGCGATCTGATCACCCGGGCAAAAGAAAAAGCAAACGCTTTTGCCGAAGAAAAAGGGCTCAAAACGAAGGCGGCCGATCTGGGCGATAAAGCCGTTCAGAAGGTATTGGGCGGCGTCGCCGGGCGCGTTTCGGACAAGACGATCCCCTACCTCAACCGCTACGATAACACCGGTTTTATGGAGGGCAGCGGATATTTTCTCGCGGAGCCGGACGCAAACGCCGGCTGGCGCGTCGGCTTTGCGAAAGCGAGCATCATGCCCGAACGGGTGGAGGGAGACCTGTATCTCGGCGGCTACCTCGCCTTTCCGCCGAACAGGGCCGCGGGAATCCTCAACGACCTTCTGGTGCGCGCCTTCGCGTTTGACGACGGCAGCGACCGCGGCGTCAACGTATTTGCGGTGATCGACTGCGTGGGGATCTCGAACGCCGATATCCGCCGCATCCGCGAAAAACTGAAACCGATCTGCGAAGAAAAGAATATCGTTTCGGTCAACGTAAGCGCCACCCACTGCCACTCCGGCGTGGATACCCTGGGCGTGTGGGGCGATCTGAAGCAGTCGCTCAAAAAGAACCCGGGCGCGGTAAAGAGCAGTAAAAAGGTGAAGAACGCGGTTTCCGGCAAAAACCCGGATTTCATGGAGTATCTTTTTGAAACCGCCGCCGAAACGATCGAAAACGCCGTGAACGCGATGCGCCCCGGAAAACTGCACTACGCGCTGCTGGACGCGGAAAACTTCGTACACGATAAACGCCCGCCGGACGTGATCGATCCGTACATCACCGTTCTGCGCTTCACGCCGGACGAGGCGGACGCGAAAAAGATTTTCGCAGTGCTGATGGGGGCGCACCCCACGTGCTACGGCGACAAGCAGCGGCAGCTGAGCGCCGACTTCCCTTATTATATCTGTAAAAGGATCGAAGAGGCCGGGTATGAGGCCGCGTTTTTCCAGGGGGCGGAGGCCGCCATCGCCACCGACAGAGGCAAGTTCATCCATGAACCGGTCTCCCGCCACGGCGGCATCGTGAAATACGGCGAAGCGGTGGCCGATCACGTGCTCGGCGCCGAGGAGAGCAATTATATCCGGATCGAGCCGCTGCTCAACGTAAGGCTGGAAGAGACCTTCATCCCGGCGGACAACGCCCTGATGGCGCTGCTGGGCAAGCTGAAGCTCGTGAACAACAACCTCGTAAAGGTGACGAACGGCGACGACGGCAAGGATTACGATCTGTATTTTTCCACCGAGATCGGCCTCGCGGAGTTCGGCGGCACGCTGAAATTCGCCCTGATCCCGGGCGAGCTTGCGCCGGAGATCGCTTACGGCGGCGTACCGGACGAAACCGAAAGCTACAATCATACGGCATGGAAATACCCGCCGCTGAACGAGGCTGTGCAAGGGCACCTGAGCGTGATCGGCCTGTGCAACGACTGTATCTCGTATATCCTGCCCGACAACGACTTCGGCAGCGTGTTCGCGCCGCTGCACTACGAGGAATCCGTTTCCGCCGGCAGACGGGCGGGCTCCAACGTGGCGGGCGCGTTCCTCCGTACCGTTCAGGACGCCGAAAAGATCAGGATCGTCCGCAAACCCGCGATGGACGATATCGAATAAAACGTTTTGTTCTGAGGAAAGAAAGATATGAGAGACCCTGCTGAAAAACCCGTTACCGCCGTCATCGTCGGCGGCGGACACAGATCTGTAACCTACGCGGACTATTCCCTCGCCGCCCCCGCGGCGCTGAAGATCGTGGGCGTTGCCGACCCGAACCCGGAGCGGCGCGAAATGTGCCGCAAACGCTACGGCATCCCCGCGGAGAACTGCTTCAACGACACCACCGAGCTCGCGTCGCGCGGCAGGATCGCCGACGCCGTGATCAACGGCACGATGGACCACCTGCACTATGAAACCAGCGTTCCGATGCTGAAGCTCGGCTACGATATGCTGCTCGAAAAGCCGTTTGCCGTGAGCAAAGAAGAGATGGACGCGCTTCTGCGGGTGATTGCGGCAAACGGCAACCGCGTAATGGTATGCCATGTGCTGCGCTACGCGCCGTTTTACCGCTCCGTTAAAGAGAAGCTGCTCTCCGGCGCGCTGGGCGACATCATCAACATCCAGATGGCGGAGCACGTAAGCTACCACCACCTCTCCACCTCATACGTGCGCGGCAAGTGGGCGAATTCGGACATATGCAAAACCTCGATGCTGCTCGCGAAGAGCTGCCACGACGTGGATCTGATGATGTGGCTGATGCAGCCCACGCTGCCCACGGCGGTATCGTCCGAAGGAGGGCTGTTCCAGTTCAAGCCTGAAAACGCGCCCGCGAACGCCGGTACGCGCTGCACGATCGACTGCCCGCTGGTGGATTCCTGCCGCTACTCGGCGAAGAACCTGTACCTGATGCACCCCACCCGCTGGGAGTGCTACGCCTGGGCGGATATCGAGCACAAAGAGAACATCACCGATCAGGACCGGATCGATTCGTTCAACAACGGCAATCCCTACAACCGCTGCATCTACAAATGCGGCAACAACGTGGTAGACCACCAGAGCGTACTGATCGGTTTCGCCTCCGGCGCGACCGGCACCTTCAACATGGTGGGCGGCACGGCAAAAAGCATGCGCAAGCTCCATATCACTGGCACGCTCGGCGAGCTCTACGGCGTACTGGACGACAACAAATATACGATCTCGCGCATCAGCGCCCTTGCAGAAAGCGGCTTTGAGGACGAGGTGATCGACCTCTCCTGCGAGAACACACGGGGCCACGGCGGCGGCGACGAAGCGCTGATCGCTGATTTCGTGACCTACCTGAGAACCGGGAAGCAGAGCGTATCCTGCACCGCCATCGAAAATTCCATCGCCGGGCACCTTACCGTGTTTTTGGCGGATAAATCCCGCGAAGAGGGCGGCAGGCTGCAGACGGTGGATTTCGGGCAGTACGGTTTTTAACGGGCTGCTGGGCATTTGGCCCAGGGCATATGAAGGCGTTTCGCGTGCCGAAGGCGCCTATCGCGCTGCAATATGGCATATCTCACCGCGATATTGCAAAACACTCTGCCGGAGCAAAACGCAAACCGAAGTCTTTGCGCGGGATGAAAAACATACGCTCCATTGGTTTTTACCATAACATTAAAAGCTTGCTGTGAACAGCGCCACAGTAAGCTTTCTTTTT
>JAFRSZ010000053.1 GCA_017439205.1 Clostridia bacterium | reverse complement strand
CTTCAGCGCCTTTGCCAGCAGCTTATTGTATTCTATGGTCCACATGTAACAGGAAAACGCCACCACGGCGGGATCCTTCAACTTCGCGAGCGCTTCGGGAATGGGATCTCTTTTATAGATGAACCCCGCAAGGTTATACTCATTTCGGATCTCCTCATCCTCCCAGGCATAAGCCTCAAGGCAACCGGAGGCATACGGAAAATACAGCGCTTTTCCGTAGGATTTATTGGCTAAAACGAAGTATACGTTTTTCAATCCGACGTCTCCTTTATAAGATCCTGTTTTCTGGTAAAAAAAAGTAAGCTTCGAATGAAAGAGCAAACCGAAAAACCTCTGCGAAACACAATTCAGGCACTTTTTTACATACCCGTACCCTTCAAGCTTTTGAAAGGTCTGTTCCAGCATGAAGGTTTCGTCCACCGCGAAGATCACTGCAGACAAACTGTATTCTCTATTCATCGGGCGATAGCTCCTTTATCTCAGAAGAATACAGGTTCTTTCCTCCGCGGCGACCGTACCAAACCACCTTCTGCGCGTATTCCGGCCAGGTGGAGCATACATTTTCATCCCTTACCGCATAACGAACGGGACGTTTGACAAGCGCGATCTTCCGATTCCGCTGCAGAGAACGGAAATACGGGAGCCAGTCATATTCACCGGAAAACTCCGTATAAGGACGGCCGATCTCTTTTACCGTAAACGACTGATAAGCAAGCAGTTCGCTGCGGAACGCACCGTCCGGGATGTAATCTGCCAGAAATGCGTCCATCTCACGGTAAAAAGCGTCCTTTTCATATACGGTATGTAGAAAGGCATATTCTTCAAACGTCCAGCTCACCTTGCCGAAGCGCCCGTCGGAAACCACGGCACAGCCCGTACCGGAAAGGATACCTTCAAGCTGCGATTCGATCCGGTTGAAAACGGAATCACCCTTATTCAGGAAATATGTTAGCAGCGCCCCATAAAAATCGATATAACGCACGCCCTTTTCAAAATAAAGATACAACGCCGGCAGCTGCAGGAGCCCCAGATGGTGGAAACACAGCACGCACATGCCGAACAGCGTTGCCTGCTTCCACTGCAGTCCGGTCATGGAATAGGTGGACGTGACCACGCGTGAGAACTCCGGCGCTTCATCCTCCTCCGATAGATTCGCATGGGGCTGGTTAAGCGGAAGACGCACATACCTGATCTTAAATCTTTCAAGATATTCCTTCTCTCCCATCGGAGAAAGCGGAAGCCACTCGCACAGATGGATCATCATCTGCGCATGCTGGCCGTATTCCAAAAGCTGCTCGATACCGTTGACAAAGCTTTCCGTCGTTTCTCCCGGCAAACCGAGGATCAATTCGGAATACGTTACGATCCCCGCTTCGGCATATTTCTGCAAAAGGAATTTATAGTATTCGATATCGATATTGGATCGCCCGATGTTTTTCTGCGCTTCTTCAGACATGGTTTGAAACGAGAGCGTAACGCCCTTGCAAAGCCCCGCCCGGTTCAGCTTTTCGGTGATCCTGAACACACGGTCGCCGGAATCCTTCGCATAAGACACCTGAAACTTTTTCGGGTAACCGTTTTTTTCATGCAGCTCCATGATCTTATCCGCGATCTTTTCATCCCGGGTGAACATGCCGAAATTGGAATCGGCAAAGCCCACGTAGTCCATTTTGTGCGCGCTTACCCATTCCAGATCGCCGAACACACGCTCCAACGGAAACAATCGCACGCCGGTATCCTTGTTGCCCCAACTGCAATATGCGCAATGATTCGGACACCCCCTGCCCGATTCGATGAGCGGCGTAAACTCCATGTCCGGATGCTCGCGCACCAAACGGTCGAAAAACCCGGAGGTGACCGGCGAAGGGAAATCGATCTCGCAATAACGTTTTTTCGGCGCGGTAAAGACGTCGCCGTTTTCACGGTAAGAGACGTTTTCAAGCGATGAAAACGCCGTTCCGTCTCGCACCGCGCGCATAAGCGCAAGAAACGGTATCTCGCCTTCGCCGTGGATAAGCACGTCGACAAAGGGACATTCCCTGAGAAACCCGTCCCCATCGGGCACCTGCGGCCCGCCGAACACAATAACGCATTCCGGGAACGCCGCCTTCACCTTTTGTGCGAGCTTTTTATTATACTCGATATTCCACATATAACAGGAAAAACCGAAAAGGACCGGACGTTCAAGCCGTCCGAGCACGGCAGATTGCTTTTCACGCCGGAAAACGATATCCTTCAGCACATATGCTTCGCAGATATCCGGGAAGCTCCAGGCATACGCAGCCAACGCGCCGATCGCCGCGGGGAAAGGCACGGAATTTGAACTCATATAGCTTGGCTGCGCAAGGTAGACGTTTTGCCCGGTCATGTTTTTCTCCGTTCGTATCGAAAAAATCAAAGCGTATGGATATCCTTTTCACCGTTCGCCGATTCCACAGGAACGGTATACAGACCGACAAGGCAGGTATCTTCAAGATACTCGAAGCTGTGGCGCACATATTCCTCCACAAGGAACATATCGCCGGTCTCAAAAGAACGGATCTCCGTTTCGTCTCCGCGCGAGGCGGTTACGCGCACCTTGCCGGAGAGAATGAAAAAAGCTTCCTTCGTATGTTTATGATAATGAAAATTACCGCGCACCGCGCCTTTTTTTGTAAATACGGCGTTTACCTGCGAGTATCCCTCGCGGCAGAGCTGCACGAGCAGCCCGCGGTCATCCGAATACATAAAATCCGGCGTAAGGTCTTTTAACAGTTTCATGCTTACACGTTTCCGTAGAAAGAATTTTTGATGATCGAATACACTTTTGTAAGCTCCAGGATCCCATCCTCCAGCGAAAACATCGGGCGGTAACCCAGCGCCTCGATCTTTGCGTTGGAAACGATATAATCGCGCTTGTCGGGATCGCTTCCCACAGGAGCCTCTATATACCGGAACGCGGGCAGCTGCCGCCGGATCCTTTCGCAAAGCTCCAGCTTGGAAAGGTTCGCCGTGCTGAGACCGCAATTATAAGTGTTGCCCTTCATTTCATCGAAATGCTCCATTGCGAACAGAAAGGCCCTTGCAGCGTCTCTCACATGCAGGAAATTACGCTTGAAGCCGCCCTCAAACACAACGAGCGACCGGTCGAACACCGCGCGGTATACAAAATCGTTTACCAGCAGATCGGTCCGCATCCGGGGAGAAGCGCCGAAAAGCGTTGCAAAACGGAACGTTACGCTGTTGCCGGCTTCCAACACCGCTTTTTCCGCCGCCATTTTGGTACGGCCGTAAAGAGAGATCGGCGCGATCGGGGATTCTTCGGTGCAGTATGTCTGCCCCTGACCGAGACCGTAGCCGCTGTTGGTGCAGGGAAAAACAATCTTCTGCGCGGGATCGCGCAGGCGCAGCAGCATTTCGATCGCGGCGCTGTTTACGGAAACAGCCGCCGTGGCGTCTTTATCACATGCGGGGAAACCGACGATGGCGGCCAGCGGAAAAATAAAATCCTTCCCGCACAGCAGCTCGCGAAGCGTTCCTTCATTACGGCAATCGCCGTTTACGATATGGAACGAGCCGTATTTGCAGCAATCGATCAGCGAGCTCTGACGGTAAAGAAAGGAATCGAGCACGGTAACGTCGTGCCCCTGCTCCAAAAGCATCGGCGTGAGAACCGAGCCGATATATCCCGCGCCGCCTGTGATCAGTATGTTTGCCATGATGATTCATCGATCCTTTGCTGAAGCATAGTTAACCTTTATAATTTTATCATCAACGTCTGCCTTTGTCAAGTTTGAACGGTTTATGATACAACCGTATTTTCACCGTCGTTTCGTTGATAATATTACTCCGGAGAAAAAAGAACCCCCGGCTGTGCCGGAGGTTCCTGCGTGCAGTGTTTGTTCCGCAAATCATCTGCTGAACATCTTGAAAATATTTCTGAAGAACGAGAGGATACGGCAGAACAAGCCATCCTGTTTCCACAGGCCGGTACGTCCGTTATGATTCAGACCGCATTTCTCACATTTCTCAGAGGCGGGAGTATCAGGCGTATCGGGCGTGGAGGGCTCCGCCTGACCGCACTGCGTGCAAACGCCGTTTACGTAATTGTGGCCGGGCGCGGGAGCGTCTTCTCTGTATACGTAATGGCAGACGCTGCATTCGATGGTATAATAGCCGGGCTCGGTGCAGCTGGTGAAATGCGGCGTTAAGGTGCTTTCATCATACCGATGTTCGCCGAGCGGAAGCGTCTCGGAATACGTATCGGAGCAGCGCGTGCACTTATAAACTCTGGTGCCGTGCTCTACACAGGTAGAAACCGTGCTTGCAGCGTCGTCGAGCTGATAATCATGCCCGAGCGCTTCGCCGAAGGAACGGCCGCAATTCGCGCAGACAGCGGCTTCCGTGCACGTGGCGGGCGTACCGACCACGTGAGCGACCTTTTCGACGTAGGAATCTTCAAACGTATCGCCGCAAAGCGTACACGTATGGACCGTTTTACCGAGCTTGGTACATGTGGGCTCGATCACGACAACGGTGTAATTGTGGCCGAGCATACCAACCGTTTCCTGTGCGACAAGCACAGCGTTGCAGCGAGAGCAGTGTTTGCCTTCGGTTTTGCCCTCGGCGGTGCAGGTGGCGGGAACCGCTCTGTCGATCACGATCTGGTGGCCGAGAACAGGCGTTTCATAGGTTTCATAATAATCGCAGTTTGCGCAGGTACGTCTCTTTTCGCCGTACTCCGTGCAGGTGGCAGCCTTCACCTCGGTAAGCGCGCCGAGCGTGTGGCCCTTGGCTTCGATCACAGCGCCGCTTTCCAGCTTCTGGCCGCAGACGGAGCAATACAGGTCGCCGGTAAAGCCGGTTTCGGTGCAGGTGGCTGCGGAAACGTCTCTGCGGTCCGCCTCGGGCGTATGCGCAAGCTTCGGGATCGCGGTGGGTCGGGTGAGCACTTCGCCGCAGATCGAGCACATGGTACCGGCATTCTGGCCGGGCGCCGCGCAGGTGGGGGCTATGTTTTCACCGTAGGCAACGGGAGCGCCGTGCTCGCTGATCTTGGGCAGCGTTTCGATCACGGTATGGCCGCAGACGGAGCATACATATTTCTTGTAGCCCTCCGCCGCGCAGGTAGCGTCTACGGTCTCGGTGGGATTGGCTTCGTCGATATCGTGGCCGAGCGCCGCAATACGCACTTCGGTCTCATAATCAAGCGGCTCGGTAGCTGCTTCATCAGCATAATACTTGCCGCAGTTGGCGCATACGTAGCAGGCGATATTGCCGTCTTCGGTACAGGTGGCAGCTTTCGCCGCTACTGCGGAAACATCGTGTCCAAGCGCTTCGATCTCGCGGTTTTCAACCGTACCGCAGCGCAGACATCTGCGGGTCTCACGGCCGGCCTCGTCCTCGGTGGGCTGCTTGGCGATCACCCAGTCGGTGAAGTTGTGGCCGAGCGCGGGGATCTCGCCGAGCTCGCCGGTAACCTGCTGTTTGCCTTCGGCGTCGAGATACAGGTTATTGCAAAGTGTGCAGCGGTAGCAATCCGGGATGCCGGGCTCGGTGCAGGTGGGAGCCCTGCCGTTTACGGTTTCCATAGTATGCGGGAGCTTGGCAACGACGGTAGGCTCAAGATAGTAGCCGTCGCAATTCGCGCACCGATAACCCTCGGTTCTGCCTTCGGCAAGGCAGGTGGCGTCAACAGGAGGAATGTATTCGCCCTGAACGTGGTCAAGCGCGGGGATCTCTTCGGTCACGAAGTAATCGCAGCGGGAGCAGTCTTTCCTCTTTTCACCGGGCGCCGCGCAGGTGGCGGGCGTGGTTACTACCCATTCGCCCAGATCGTGGCCGAGCGGGTCGGTCGCCGTGCCGGGCTCGGTATCGGGCTTAAGCGCGTTACATACGGAGCAGAGCCATGCGCCGGTATAGCCGGGCTCGGTGCAGGTGGCCGCAACTTCGTCTACAAACTGCCAGTCGTGCGCAGCATAATCCTTGTCTTTCACGCTGATATCGGCGATTTCTGTCTTATCCGTATCGGTATCGAAGAACTTGCCGCAGCGGGAGCACTCATAATATGCGTAGTGACCCTTTTCGGTGCAGGTGGAATCCGTTTCAGCCACAAGCACGTAATCGTGGCCGAGCGCCGGGATCTCGGCGTCTTCGCCGTCGAGCAGCAGGTCGCAGTTCTTACAGATCGTGTAAGCCTTGTGGCCCTTCTCGGTGCAGGTGGGCTCGATCTTCTCATGAACGTCCCAATCGTGGCCGGTGGCGGGGATGTTGCCCACGCGGAGCTTCTCGCCGCAGCGGGCGCACTCGTAATAGTAGTAGCCGGCGGTGGTGCAGGTGGCCTCAACGACCTGCGGTTCTACAATGTAGTTGCCTTCGTTATCCAGAAGGATGTAGTTGCCGTCGTCGTCTTTTTCAAGCGCCTCGATGCCGAACTGGTGGCCGAGCGCGGGGATGACGCGGTTCTCGTCGGTGACCAGAAGATCGGGCGTGCCGTCGCCGTTCGTATCCACTTTGTAATCGTCGGCAAGCGCGCCGCAGTTACGGCAGATCTTCTTGCCGTAGGAGCCGGGCCTGGTACAGGTGGGCTCGGCAACGCCGGTAACAATGAAATCATGGCCGAGCGATTCACTCTCGAAATCTCTGATAAAGCCGCATACGGTGCACTTCATCTTATAGGTCTGCCCCGTTGTGCAGGTCACGGCGCCCTCGATATTGAAGGGATCGCTCCAAATGTGCTTGTGGCCGACGTATTTGCCCCATACCTCGTAGGTATAGCCGTTTACGAGCTTGGTGAGCTTATCGTTATCGGAATAAGCGGAACCGTCAGTATACTCCCAGCGATCGAACACGTAGTGGCTGTTAGCGTCTCTGTGGCTGGGATCGGCCGAATTCGTCTTCATCTCGGGCGCTTCGGCGCTGAAGTTGTGGCGGATGGCCTGCGTTTCGATCAGATCGCCCTTATAATCGTAGAATTTCACGTTGTAGCGGAAATCGTAATACGCGGCGTATACCGTGGTGTTCTGATTGATGGTGATCTTGTTCGGGAGCCCGCTGCTGGCGGCCCAAGTTACGGTGCCGTCTTTATACTGCGCGGTTTCGGAATCGATGCCGTTTGCGTCCGTCTTTGCGGTTTTCCAGCCGACGAAATCGGAGGAATACTGGCGGGTCATCGTAACGTTATCCGGGTTCAGCGTAAACTCCGCCTTACCGCTGGTATTGGCGGCCGCGCTGGTATTGTTGCCGCAGTTCAGCGTGAGGCTCGCGGTCTTGCTCGCGGGCTGACCGGAACCGCCGTTATTATCATAAGAAAGGGTCACGCTGCCGGTATACAGCGCGTAGAAGCTGTAAGTATCCGTCAGGTTGCCGTTCTTGATGTTGCGCGTGGCGGTGGTGACAGAAGCGGCGTGATCCGCAGTTGTCTTGGAGGTGCTGTCCACCGCCCAGCCTGCGAAGGTATACGTGGTATTGTTCGCCGTAAAGGTGGCGGGCACGCTGCTCTTCGGCACGTCGAACGTATACTGCGTGGCGTTGTTGTATACCGTATTTGATTTCTCGACGGACACTCTCGTACCGCTGCTGTTATACCAGTAGAATGTTGCCTTGCCGGTCTTGCTGAAGATGGCGTACAGCGTATCGTTATAATTGTCGATCGTGATCGTCTGTCCGGCTTTGGAACCGCTGGTGGCGCCCTGCGTGCCGTTCCAGCCCTCGAACTTCCAGGTGCCTGTGGAGGAGCTTCCCTTCT
>JAFRSZ010000052.1 GCA_017439205.1 Clostridia bacterium | reverse complement strand
TATTGTAAATTTCAGAAAAGTATGATATTATAATAAGGAATAAGGCGGGGAACGCGACAAATTTCAGTTTATCGCGCAGCGATAAACTGAAATTCAGCCGTTCGCTGTTCGCCGGTCGCCGTTCGCTCTGAAACAGAAAAAAGTGTTGTATTATTTGAAGGTTGATTGGATCCGAAGATTTCTATTTATAATACCGATTGCATAACAAAACTTTCGTTTTTCATCGAAAACCTATTTTGCGTTGCGAACGGCGAACGGCGAACGGCTTTCGGGCGTCAGCCCGACAAATTCCAATTTGCAGCGCGGTCCCGCCTGCCGAAAAACCCGAGAAGGAGACTTTACACATGAAAAAAGTACTTATCTGCATCCTTGTGTGCCTGATGGCGGCGCTGACGCTGACCTCCTGCAAGGGCAAGAAGACCGAAGCCACCAAGGCCGTGGAGGCCATGATCAGCGAGCTGGGCGAGATCACGATCGATTCCGCCGACGAGCTGGCAGCCATTGATAAGGCCTATGCCGCTCTTTCCGCTGATGAGAAGGACCGCGTGAAGAACTACGATAAATTCACCAAGGCAAAGCAGGACCTGAAGGCGCTGAAGACCAAGTTCAAATCTTACGACGAGATGAACGAGACCATCCGGCAGATCATCGACCTCGCCTCTACCACCTTCTCGCGCGACGATACCGATTTTACGGATCTTATATCCAAGGGCAACGCCATCCTTGAACAGTATAAGCAGCTGAGCAAGGAAGAAAAGCAGTATGTGAACGTTACCGACGAGCTGGAGGAAGCGCTGAAGAAGCTGAGCGATATGGTGGGTTCCACCGAGAAGAGCGCCGCCGAATACGTGAAGGCCTTCAACAGCATTTATGCCGAAGAAAATTATGAGGTGGCTGCCGTTTACTGCATCAAGCAGCTCAGAGACGAGACCCAGTACCATATCTTCGCCCTGACCTATAAAGACGCGGACGGCAAAGAGCACAACCTGTATGCCAACGCCAGATGCTCGAACGGCACCACCGCCGAAGTGATCGAACAGAACAAGGATGTTTTCTTCTCCGAGACCGCCGCCGATTACAGCTTCAACGCGGTGTTCAACGGCAACGTGGATCTGGATCTGGAAACCGTTCTGAAGCTGGCGAAATAAAG
Source organism: Clostridia bacterium (assembly GCA_017439205.1). Taxonomy (GTDB): domain Bacteria; phylum Bacillota; class Clostridia; order Oscillospirales; family Acutalibacteraceae; genus RUG806. The sequence continues at coordinate 949 of JAFRSZ010000052.1, read as the reverse complement.
GCAAATACCCTGAGGAGATAAGAGATGGACTGCAAGATCATAGCGCACAGGGGCTCCAACAAGGTGGCCCCGCAGAACACGCTGCCCGCGTTTCAGTGCGCGATCGACGAAGACGCGGACGGATTTGAGACCGACGTGCACGTCACCAAGGACGGCAAGCTGGTGATCTGCCACAACTATACGGTGGACGCCACCTCCGACGGGCGCGGCAGCATCACCGATTATACGCTGGGCGAGCTGAAAAAAATGGATTTCGGTTCCTATTTCAGCGCCGAGTTCAAAGATACGCACCTGCCCACCGTGGACGAATTTTTGGACCTCGTGGGGCCCTCGAACGCCGAGATGATCAACATAGAGCTCAAAAGCCCGAAGCTCAAAGAGACCGGCATGGTGCAGAAAACGCTGGACGCGGTGAAGGCCCACGGCCTTCTCGACCGCTGCCTGATCTCAAGCTTCGACCCGCGCATCTTAAAGGAAGTGAAGGCGCTGGACCCCCGCTGCCGCACCGGATTCCTATATCCCACCCTGCAGGCGAGCGCCTGCCGGTTCGTGTATAACCCGTTCCCCATCGCGAAGCGCATCGCGGCGGATTTTATCCACCCGATGAGCGTGGTGGTGAACCCCACGCTGGTGCGCATCGCCCATAAGCTCGGCCTCGGCGTGAACGTGTGGACGGTGGACGACAGAAAGACCGCCTGCTCCCTCGCCGCCATGGGCGTGGACGGCATCATCACCAACTGCCCCGGAAAGGTGAAAGGGTACCTGAACGGGATGAAGGAAAATTAAGAATTAACAATGAACAGTAAAAACCGGCTTCCGAGAGGAGGCCGGTTTTCAAATTACAGTTTAGCGCGCTGTTCAATTAACAATTAACAAAGAACAATTAACAATTTCGGAAAACGCTGCGCGTTTTGATTATATCCGTAGGGGGCGGCGTCTCGGTCTCGCC
>JAFRSZ010000051.1 GCA_017439205.1 Clostridia bacterium | reverse complement strand
TACATAAGGAAAACTGTAATGGATGGTTTTTACGGGCGGTCATGCCCGCCCCTACGAATAAACCGAAAACATCTTCAGATCCGATGTGTAAATCGGCACGACGGCGTGTTCCGGCATCGAATAACCGTGCGCTAAATTCCAATTTACCGTTCAACAAACCAGCTCCACGGTTCCTCCTTCGGCGGGGACAGGGTGAATTCCAGCGGTTCTCCGGCGTCGGGGTCCGCAAACGCCAGACGGCAGCTGAACAGCGCCAACCGCGGCAGGTTGTCCTTTGCGCCGTATTTGCCGTCGCCGAACAGCGGCATGGCGCGCGAAGCGAACTGCACCCTGATCTGATGCGTCCTTCCCGTATACAGCTTCACGCGCACGAGACTGCCGTCGCCGCAGGGCGTTTCGGCGCTTTCAAGGACCCGGTAGGCAAGTTTCGCCTGTTTTACGCCCCGCCGGGGGGTATTTACAACATAGGTTTTGTTCTTTGCGCTGTCTTTGAACAGCAGATCCTCGTATTCGCCCGCGTCCGCATCCGGTTTCCCGTGAACGGCGGCGAGGTATTCCTTTGTGAACCCGCCGTCGGCGATCTGCTTCGAGAGCGCCGCCGCGGCCGCCTTGGTTCTGGCGTAAACCATGCAGCCCGCCGCGGCGGTATCCAGCCGGTGTACGGTATGGATCTCTCCGCCGAGCGCCTCCCGCAGCAGCGCCGGCATCGTGCGCCCGGGGCCCTCCTGTGAGAGCACGCCGGCCGGTTTTTCGCACACGATAAAGCTGTTTGTTTGATAAATTATTTTCATAATAGCTCCGTAAAAAGGCAGTTTTAATGCTATTTTAGCCCGCTTTATATGTAAAATCAATAAGAATCATGCTCCAAATTTGTTGCAATTGTGACGTTTCTGTTAATCTTTTCACAGAAAAACGATTTTTCTTGAAAAAATAAAAACGCTGTGATATTATTATTGTGCGTGAAAGCGTACCGCTTTCGCAACAAATATGTAAGAGAGGTGTAAAGTATGCATTATATCGAGATCGGCCAGGACATCGTGGACGCCATCAAGGGCGGCGCTGAGGGCACCGGCGCTTCCGATGCAGAGGAAGCTGTATCGTTCCTGAACGGCTTCGGCGAGATCGCAAAGACAATCGCCACTTATCTGAAGCAGTTCTATGATGCTATCATGAAGTGGATGGGTAAATAATCCATTGCGCTCTTTATTTTATACAAAAGGAGGTGTAACGAATGGAAGGCGTAGCTGATATCATCACCCAGTTTGCTTCTTATCTTACTCAGCTGTTTGAGTATCTTAAGCCCGTGATCGAAAGCATCATGAAGATGTTCTCGAAGAATACGGCAGAAGAAGGGACCACTGCTGCTGAAGGGACCACCGCGGCATAAGCTTCTTTTGAATACCGTTATAAAAAATACCATGTGAGGTGAAAAGAATGAAATTAGTGGCAACCGTAAAGGATACCGAGTTTGAGTACATCGGCACGTTTATTGGCTTCCTTGAGAGACTGGTCGGCATTATGGGCACTCTGATGGACAAGATGATCGAAGCCCTTGGCAAGCTTTCCGCGCTCGGCAAAAAGGAAGACTAATCATTCCTGCAACACTTAATTAAAACAGATCTGTAAAAAAGACGCCCGGTTCCGGGCGTCTTTTTTTCGGCGTTTTACAATAACGCGGAGTAAAACAAAGACAGATGCGGCGTTACGCCCCCGTGGAGGGAACGCTGCTGATCTTCGGTTCCGCGATGCGCGAGGGATCCCGCGCGATCAGGGGCAGGGAACCGTTCAGAACGCAGTCCGCCGTTACCGTGATCTTTTCGATGGTGGGATCGGAGGGCGCGGTATACATGATCGGCAGCAGCACGCGCTCCATGATGGCGCGCAGGCCTCTGGCGCCGGTGTTGCTTTCCAGCGCGGTCTCCGCCACCGCTTTCAGCGCGTCGTCGTCAAACTGCAGCTCGATGCGGTCGATGCTGAACAGCGCCTGATACTGCTTGAGGATCGCGTTCTTCGGCTCGGTGAGGATGCGGATCAGCGCCGCCTCGTCGAGATTCGCCAGAGAGGTGAGCACCGGCAAACGGCCCACCAGCTCGGGGATCAGGCCGTATTTCACCAGATCCTGCGGGATGGCCTTTGTCATGATGGTATCGTAATCAAGCTCTTTTTTCGTCATCAGCTCGCTGCCGAAGCCCAGCACCGAGTTGCCGAGGCGCTTTTCGATGATCTTTTCGATGCCGTCGAAGGCGCCGCCGCAGATGAACAGGATGTTTGTGGTGTCGATCTGCAGAAATTCTTGCTGCGGGTGCTTTCTGCCGCCCTGCGGGGGCACGTTTGCGGTGGTGCCCTCCAAAATTTTCAGCAGTGCCTGCTGCACGCCCTCGCCGCTCACGTCGCGCGTGATGCTGGTGTTTTCGGATTTGCGGGCGATCTTGTCGATCTCGTCCACGTAAATGATGCCGTGCTCGGCCTTCTCGATATCGTAATCCGCCGCCTGGATCAGGCGCAGCAGAATGTTTTCCACGTCTTCACCCACGTAGCCCGCTTCGGTCAGCGTGGTGGCGTCCGCGATGGCAAAGGGCACGTCCAGCGTTTTGGCGAGGGTCTGGGCCAAAAAGGTCTTGCCCACGCCCGTGGGGCCGAGCAGCAAAATGTTGCTCTTTACGATTTCAACGTCGGTGCCGGTCTTGCGGTACACGCGCTTATAGTGGTTATATACGGAAACGCTCAGCGCCACCTTGGCGGCTTCCTGCCCGATCACGTATTCGTCGAGCTTCGCCTTGATCTCCTGCGGGCGGGGGAGCTTGCGCAGGGTCTTTTTCGGCGTCGCCGCGTGGGTCTTCTTTCCGCCGCCGTTGATGATGGAAAGGCAGTTATCCACGCATTCGTCGCAGATATACGCTCCGGGCCCCTGGATCAGCATCGAAACCTGATCCTGCGTGCGGCCGCAGAACGAACAGCGTATATGGTCTTTCGGCTCGTCGTATCTTGCCAAAACAGAACCTCCTTAAAAAGATGAATGATGAAAAATGAACGATGAGAATGAACGATGAGAATGAACGAAAACGGCCCGGATTCATTTAATTCCGAATTCCGCATTCCGAATTCCGCATTTTAATGATCTCCGCTCTCCGCTCTCATATCTCCGCTCTGAAAGGATCTTTATCTTTTATACAGCACCTTATCCACAAGCCCGTACGCGCAGGCCTCCTCCGCGGACATGAAGTTGTCGCGGTCGGTGTCTTTTTCGATCACTTCCAGCGGCTTGCCGGTCCTTTCGGCAAGGATGCGGTTCAGCTTGTCGCGCGTGCGCAGAATGTGGTCGCTCATGATCTTGATATCGCTGGCCTGGCCCTGTGCGCCGCCCAGAGGCTGGTGGATCATGATCTCGGCGTTCGGCAGAGCGAAGCGTTTGCCGGGAGCGCCCGCCGCAAGCAGAAACGCGCCCATGCTGGCAGCCATGCCGAGGCAGATGGTGGATACGTCGCACTTGATGTACTGCATCGTATCGTAGATCGCAAAGCCCGCGGAAACGCTTCCGCCGGGGGAGTTGATATAGAAAGAGATGTCCTTTTCGGGGTCCTGCCCCTCAAGGAAGAGTAGCTGCGCCACCACGAGGCTGGCGGTAACGTCGTTCACCTCTTCGCTGAGCACCACGATGCGGTCGTTCAGCAGGCGGCTGAAGATATCGTACGCGCGCTCGCCGCGGTTGGTCTGCTCGATCACGGTGGGCACCAGAGACAGTTTGGGATCGTAAAACATAATGTAACCTCCTTCGGGATTGAAAGCGTCATAATAATTCCGAATTCCGAATTCCGAATTCCGAATTGCAGCCTTATATTAATTTGTTTTACTTAAATTATACTTCAAAAGCAAAAGCGGCGGGATCGCTCCAACCGCTTTTGCATGGCCGGAATCTGCTTCTATAAGAATTGACCGGTTTGATTCGGATTATTCAGCGTCTTCGTCCGCTTTTTCGGCGGGCGCGGCGGCCACGGCGGCCTCCAGAACGAGATCGCTTGCCTTGTTGGACTTGATCTGCGCGATAACGCGTTCTTCGCTGATGGCGGCCTTCACGTCTTCGGCCTTCACGCCGTAGCGCTCGGCCATCTTGTCGTATTCGGCGGCGATATCCTCTTCGGTGGCTTCGATGCCTTCAAGAGCGGCGATCTTCGCCAGCGCCAGCTCGATCTTCACATCCTTTTCGGCGCGCGGACGGTACATATTGCGGATGGAATCCTCGGTCATGCCGATGGCGGAAATGTATTTGTCGAAGGGCATGCCCTGCGATTCGATGTTGTAACGGAACTCGCTCAACATATTATCAACGGCCTTGTCGTACATCACGTCCGGGATCTCGCCGTCCACGAGCTCGGAGAGCTTGTCGTAAACCGCGTTTTCAAACGTGGATTTCGCGCTCTTTTCTCTCTGCTCGGTCAGCGTCTTGCGGATGTCGGCGCGCAGCTCGTCAAGCGTATCGAACTCGCTCACGTCTTTCACGAACTCGTCGTCCAGCTCGGGCAGCTGCTTCTCTTTGATGCCCTTCACGGTCACTTTAAACACGGCGTCCTTGCCGGCAAGCTCTTCGGCGTACTCCTCGGGGAAGGTCACGTTCACGTCGAACGCGTCGCCCACGTTATGGCCCACGATCTGGTCTTCGAAGCCGGGAATGAACGAGCCGGAGCCAAGCTCAAGGTCGTAATCCTCTCCCTTGCCGCCTTCAAAGGCCACGCCGTCCGTGAAGCCCTCGAAGTCGATGGTGGCGATGTCGCCCTCTTTGGCGGCGCGGTCTTCCACGCTGATCTCACGGGCGTTCGCTTCCTGCTTCGCCTTCAGATCCTTTTCAACGTCCTCGTCGGTCACTTCCACGTCCGGCTTCTCGGCCTCGATGCCCTTGTAGCCCACCACGTTCACTTCGGGGCGCACGGTCACCTTGCATTCGATCTCAAGGCCGTCTTTGCCCACGTGCTTCAGATCGAAATCTCTGGGCTGGTCAACGGGGTCGATGCCGGACTCTTCCACGGCGGCGTCGTAAGCGGCGGGGAAGCAGTCGTTGATCGCGTCGTCGTAGAACACGCCTTCGCCGTAAATGCGCTCGATCATTGCGCGCGGGGCCTTGCCCTTGCGGAAGCCGGGAACGTTGATGGAATTCTTCTGCTTATGATATACCTTGTTCACCGCGGCGTTGAAGTCCTCCGCCGAAACGGTGATCACAAGCGTATATTCGTTGGTACCGGTTTTTTCTGCTGATTTTAACATAGTGTTACTCCTTAAACTAAAAACTTACGTGTACAAACCACAGTATTATAACAAACAAAAAATTAAATTTCCACTGTTTTTTGAAAGTTTTTAAAAAATAATGTTTAAAACGTCACTTTTTTCGGGGTGAAGTCCAGAAAATCGGCCGACGCCAGCGAAAAACGCACGCCCTCCACGGTAAAATCCGCCAGTCTGCCGGTGCGGTCGCCGTGGATATGCCCGAAATAGCAGCGTTTGATCCGATAGTCCTGCAGCACCCGGAACAGCGGTTCGCACGTTTTGTCGTCCATCACCACCGGGTAGTGCATGAATACCGCGGGCTCGCCGCCGAGCGTCAGCCCCGTTTCGATGCTCGTTTTCAGCCGCTGCGCCTCCCGCGCGATCACCTTGGCGTTATCCTCCGCGTCCTGCGCGTCGAAGAACCAGCCGCGGCTGCCGCAAACGCTTATGCCGTCGCACAGGTAGGCGTTATTGAACAGGAAACGGATCGTGGAAAGCCCGTTTGCGTCCAGCATCTCCGTCATCTTCTTCACGGTGCCCCACCAGTAATCGTGGTTGCCCTTGCCGATCAGCTTCGTGCCCGGCAGCGCGTCCAGGAACTTAAAGTCCGCCGCCGCGTTTCTGATGCCCATCGCCCAGCTGATATCCCCGGGAAGCACAACGGTATCCTCCGGGCGCACGATGCGCGTCCAGTTGTCGCGGATGCGTTCGGCATAGCCGTGCCAGCCCGGAAAAACATCCATTGTTTTTTCGGGCGCGCCGAAGGCGAGATGAAGATCCGCGATCACGTAAAGAGCCATGTGAAAGCCTTTCGGATGAAAGATGAAAAATGAAAAATGAAAAATGAAATAATCTATAAACGAAACGGCTCAAGATCATGTAATTCCGAATTCCGCATTCCGAATTCCGAATTATCTCCGCTCTCTGCTCTAATCTTTGATTCCCAGCAGTCCGTACACCTGCGCTTCCATTTCGGACTGCGCGCATACGTTCGTGAAGCGGGGCGTTTTACCCTTCAGGCTCTTGAGTGGCGCGGGGGCGGGCATGCCGGTGAGCGTTTCGAGTTCCGAAACCATATCGAATTCGTTTTCGGCGGCGAAGTTTCCGTCCGTGAGGGCGCCGAGCACCGCCTTTGAGAATTTATACGGCGACGCGGTGGAAACGATCACGCTCGGGGTGGCGTCGCCCGCGGCGCGGTAAGCCTCGTAAACGCGCACCGCAACGCCGGTGTGGGTGTCGCACAGGTAGCCGTGTGCGCGGTAGGTCTCTTTGATGGCGGCTTTTGTTTCGTCGTCGTTGCAGCAGCCGGCGGCGAAGCAAGCTTTGATCTCTTTCAGCAGCGCGTCGGATACGGTATATTCGCCGTTTTCTTTCAGCGCGGCGAACAGGCGGTTCGTTTCGTCGCTGTCGTTCCCCAGCAGGTGGAAGATCAGCCGCTCAAGGTTGCTGGAGATCAGGATATCCATACTGGGGGATACCGTGGTGTGGAACGGGCGGCGGCGATTGTAGCGCCCCGTGGTGAGGAATTCCGTGAGCACGTCGTTCTCGTTGGAGGCGCATATCAGCTTGTTCACCGGCAGACCCATGCGTCTGGCGTACCAGCCCGCGAGGATGTTGCCGAAGTTGCCGGTGGGCACGCAGAAGTTGATCTTGTCGCCGTTCATTATCGCGCCCTTCGCGAGCAGGTCCGCGTAGGCGGAGAAATAGTATACGATCTGAGGCACGAGGCGGCCCCAGTTGATCGAGTTGGCGGAAGAGAAGCACATGTTGTTTTTCAGAAGCCGCTCTTTTACGCCCGCGTCGGTAAAGATGGCCTTCACGCCGGTCTGCGCGTCGTCAAAGTTGCCCTCGATGGCGCAAACGCCCACGTTGTTCCCCTCCTGCGTGGTCATCTGCAGCTTCTGCATCGGGCTCACGCCCTTATCAGGGAAAAACACGAGGATGCGCGTTCCCGCCACGTCTTTGAAGCCCTCCAGCGCGGCCTTGCCGGTATCGCCGGAGGTCGCGACCAGTATCACGCTCTCCTTGCCCTGCAGCACGCGCTTCGCCGCGCCCGTGAGCAGATGGGGCAGCAGCTGCAGCGCCATATCCTTGAACGCGCAGGTGGGGCCGTGCCACAGCTCCAGAACGCTCACGTTGTCGTGCAGCGGGGTCACCGGCGCGGGGGCGGGGCCCTCGAACCGGCTGCCGTAAGCGGCGGCGGTGTACGCTTTCAGCTCTTCTTCGGTGTAATCCGTTAAAAAGAGCGGCAATATCTTTCTCGCCCGCTCGGTGTAAGAAAGCGGCGCGAGAGAAGCGAGAAACGCCTCGTCCGTTTGCGGGATCGTCTCGGGCACGAACAGGCCGCCTTCGGCGGAGATGCCGTTGGCGATGGCGAACGAAGCGGAAACCGACAGGCGGTTGTTGCGGGTGGACGTGTAATTCATTCTTTTTTACCCCCAAAAGGCAATATTTAAATAATTATACCAATAATAAATAAAGAAGTAAATACTTTTTGAAAGAAAAAACACTTTACCTGCGGCAGTTTTTGTGGTATACTATTAAAATGGAGGCGAATATACAAATGAGCGATACGATCAAAAAAGCACTTTCGGGCTGCGCTTCACACGCCGAGATCCGGCGGCAGATCTACCGCACGCGGCGGGTGGCTGTTCTCAGCGGCAGCCTTGTAACCAATATCTCATCCAAAGCCGCAGGCGCCTGCGCACGGGTATACCGGAACGGCGTATGGGGCTTTGCCAGCATCGGCGACCTGTCCGACGCGCACGTAGAGGAAATCCTGAGATCGGCGCGTGAAAACGCCGTGCTGCTCGATTCCCGCAAGCCGAAAAACAAGGGCCCGCTCACGCTGTCCGCGCCCGCCGTATACCGCGCCGAACGGCCGTTTCAGGAGACCGACCAGAAGCAGCTGATCGACTTTGCGATGGCGCTGGATTCCTATATCGGCGAAAACTGCCCGCACGTCACTTCCCGTTCCGTGGCGGTGATCGCGGACTGCATCGAAAAAGAGCTGTTCACCAGCGAAGGCGCCTGCGCGCACCAGCTGTTCCCCCGCACCTACGTGGTAGTTTCCCTCTCCGCCGAAACGGACGACGGCGAAACGGTGGAGCTTTACGATATCTTCGGCGGCGGCGCCGGGTATTTTACCGATTATTACGGCGACCCTGCCGCGCTGCATTCGGCGGTGGATCAGCTTTATAACGAGCTGATGCAAAAACGCGAGGGCGTGTTCCCCGAGGCCGGCGAGCGGCTGTGCATCATCGATTCCGTCATCAGCGGCATGGTGGCGCACGAGGCCGTGGGCCACACGGTGGAGGCGGATCTCGTGCTCGCGGGCAGCGTGGCCGCTGGCTCGATCGGCAAGACCGTTGCGAGCGGGCTGATAAACCTCACGGACTTTGCCCATACCGCATTCGGCGAGGCCGCGCCCCTGCCGGTGTACGCGGACGACGAGGGCGTTATGTGCAAGGACGCGCCTCTGATCAGAGACGGCGTTCTCGTGGGCTATATGAACAACCTCGAGAGCGCGCGGCACTTCGGCATGGAGCCCTGCGGCAACGCCCGGGCTTTCGCGTTTTCGGACGAGCCCCTGATCCGCATGCGCAACACCGCCATCCACCCCGGAGAGAACACGCTTGAAGAGATGATCGCCTCGGTGGAGAACGGCTATTACCTCACCAAAACGAGAAACGGCCAGGCGGATACCACCGGCGAGTTCATGTTCGGCGTCACCATGGGGTACGAGATCAAAAACGGCAAGCTGGGCAGAGCGCTCAGAGACACCACCATTTCGGGCGTGGCGTTCGAAATGCTGAAAACCGTGGATATGCTTTCGGATACCGTTCACTGGGATTTTGCCGGTTACTGCGGCAAAAAGCAGCCGATGCCGGTCTCCCTGGGCGGCCCCGCGCTGCGCTGCAAAGTGAACGTCGGCGGCAGATAAGGAGAAGGTTATGGAAAATCTGAAAAAAACGGCGCTTTTCGCGCTCGATAAAATGAAAGAAGCGGGCGCGGACCACGCGCAGGCAAGCGTCAGCGAAGGCCGCGTAGAGGAATTCAACGTGGACGCGGGCGAATTCTCGCTGATCCGCAGCGTGTTCTCCGCCTCGGTGGGCATGAAGGCCATTAAAGATCAGAAAAAAGGTACCGGCGCGATCAACTCGCTTGATCCCGAGGACGTCGCAGCGGCCGCGGCGGAGTGCGTGCAGTCGGCGGAACACGGCGCGGAGGACCCGGCGGTGTGCATTTCCAAAAAAGAAGAGAACGCCGATTTTACGGACGGCGCGCTCACCTGCGATAAAGAGGCGTTCCTCGATTCCGTGATCCGCTTCACCGAAGACGCGGCGCGTGATTTCCCGCAGATCATGCTGGAGCAGGTGGTCGCCAGCTATTCCTACGGCAGGCACGTGCTCGCAAACACCAACGGCGTGCTTTTCACCGAAGAGGACGGCTCCTATAACGTGAGCATCATGTATTCCGCGCACGACGGCGATAAAACCACCTCGTTCAATTATTTCGACGTCGAAACGCTCGATCCCCACGCCGATATCATGGAACTCGGCATGACCCGCACGATGCTCGAGCGCGCGGTAAAAGAGCTGGAGGCTTCTCCCTTCACCGGCAAGTTTGTGGGCGTCGCCGTGTTCGCGCCCAGCGCCGTGCCGGACGTGATCGACGTGATCACCGGGTCCTTCGCCGGGGACGTCGCGCTGATCGAGGGCACCACCCCGTGGAAAAACAGCCTCGGGCAGCAGGTGGCGAGCGATTGCTTCAGCCTTTCGGTGATCCCGAACGACCCGCGCGTGATCTGCGGCGAAAAGGTGACCTCCGACGGCTATAAGAGCCGCAATTTCGATATGATCGAAAACGGCGTATTAAAGAGCTTCTGCCTGTCGGAATACGGCTCCAACCGCACCGGCCTGCCCAGAGCCGTGAGTTCCAGCGGCTGCGTTGAGATCAAGGCGGGCGACAGGCCCCTCGAAGAAATGATCGCCGGTATCGAAAAGGGCATCCTCGTCTGCCGGTTCTCCGGCGGCGAGCCCGCGAGCAACGGCGATTTCTCCGGCGTGGCGAAAAACAGCTTTCTGATCGAAAACGGAAAGATCGGCGCGCCGCTCACCGAAACCATGATCAGCGGCAACTTTGCCGAGATGCTGCGCCGGGTGGAGGGCGTTTCCGCCGAGACCCTGCAGGACGGCTCCGGCGTGCTGCCCTACGTTGCCTTCGGCGGCGTGACCGTTTCGGGCAAAAACAACGAATAACAATACGGAGAAAGATATGAGTTTGCAAACCAAAAACATGCCTGTGGTACCGCTCAGGGGCGTCGTGCTGTTTCCCGGCATGGCGTTCCACTTCGACGTGTCGAACAAGGCGTGGCTTTCGGCCATGAAAGCGGCCTCAAACGGCGACGGACTGGTGTTCGTACCGGCGCTGCCGGAGGATGATTCCCCCGAAGACGCCGAAAACACCCCCGGCGCCATCGTAAAAATTTCAAAATTCCACCCCCGCGCGCTCGAAAAGCCCTTCGGCGCGAAGGTGGCGGTGGAGGTGCGCGCCCGCGGCGTGATGGTGAGCGTCGACCGCCGCTACCCGCATATGACGGCGAACGTGGCCGCGGTGTCCGACGACCTTTCGCTCCCCCGCGACGTGGAAGAGAGCGACGCAGGCGTCTTCCGCGAGGCGGCCCTCTTCAGCGCGCGCAAGTTCTTTAACGAATACGCGGCCTACTACGGCAAGATCAGCCCCGATATCATGAGCTTCGTGCAGAATACCGACGCGCCCGGCGCGCTGGCGGACGTGGTGGCGGGCAATATTCTCACCCGTTTCGAGGATAAATATACGCTGCTCACCGAGAGCAACGTCTACCTGCGGGTAGAGAAACTCTGCGTGATCCTCGCCTGCGAGAGCGAGATCCTCGCGCTCGACAACGAACTCAGCGACCGCGTAGAGGAACTGATGGACAAGAACCAGCGCGAATACTACCTGCGCGAAAAGATGCACGCGATCAGCGAGGAGCTGGGCGATACCGAGGCGGACGACTGCGCCGCCATCGCCGAAAAGCTGAAAGCCTCAAAGATGCCCGATGAACACAAAGAAAAGCTCTTTGCGGAGCTGGAGCGGATGCGCAAGCTTGCGGCCTCCTCGCCGGACAGCCACGTGATCCGCAGCTACATAGAAAAATGCATCGAGATCCCGTGGGGGGTCTACACCAAAGAAAACAAGAGCCTGCCGAAGGCGCAGAAGATCCTGGAGCGCGACCACTACGGCCTGAAGGACGTGAAGGAGCGCATCACCGAAATGCTCGCCGCGCTGATGATCGCGCCCGATCTGAGGGGCCAGATCATCTGCCTTGCGGGCCCGCCCGGCGTCGGCAAAACCAGCATCGCCAAGAGCATCGCCGCCGCTACGGGGCGCAATTACGTGCGCGTGGCGCTGGGCGGCGTACACGACGAGAGCGAGATCCGCGGCCACCGCCGCACCTACATCGGCAGCATGCCCGGGCGCATCGTGAGCGCCCTGATCGAGGCGAAGAGCCAGAACCCGCTGGTGCTGCTGGACGAGGTGGACAAGCTCGGCAACGACTATAAGGGCGACCCCGCCTCCGCGCTTCTCGAGGTGCTCGACAGCGAGCAGAATTTCTCGTTCCGCGACCACTACATCGATATGCCGGTGGATCTCTCGCGCGTGCTGTTCATCACCACCGCCAACGATAAATACGCGATCCCGGACGCGCTCAGGGACCGCATGGAGATCATCGACCTGCCGGGCTATACGTACGAAGAAAAGTTCCAGATCGCCAAACGCCACCTGCTGCCCAAGCAGATGAAGCTGCATAACCTCACCAAAAAGGACCTCCGCGTTTCCGACGGCGCCATCCGCGCCGTGATCGACGGCTACACGCGCGAGGCGGGCGTGCGCGTGCTCGAGCGCAAACTCGCCACCCTGTGCCGCAAAGAGAGCGTGCGTCTGGCGAGCGGCGAAACGACACGGCTCGATATCACCGAAAAGGACCTTGAAACCCTGCTCGGCGTAAAGAAATACCGCGACGAGGATAAAAAGAAAGACCCCCTCGTGGGCGTGGTGAACGGCCTCGCGTGGACGAGCGTTGGCGGCGAGATGCTGCAGGTGGAGGTGCTCAGCATGGAGGGCTCCGGCAAGCTGGAGCTCACCGGAAGCCTCGGCGACGTAATGAAGGAATCCGCCCGCGCGGCGCTCAGCTTCGTGCGCAGCCGTGCCAACGAGCTCGGCGCGGACCCCGAATTCTATAAAAACCGCGATATCCACATCCACTTCCCCGAGGGCGCGGTGCCCAAGGACGGCCCCAGCGCCGGCATCACGGTCACCGTGGCGCTCGCCTCCGCCCTCACCGGCCGCCCGGTGCGCGCCGACGTGGCGATGACGGGCGAGATCAGCCTCACCGGCAGGGTGATGGCCATCGGCGGCCTGCGCGAAAAGAGCATGGCGGCCTACCGCGAGGGCATCGGCACCGTGTTCATCCCGTGGGCAAACGAGCCGGATCTGAAGGAAGTGGACGACGCGGTGAAAGAAAAAGTGATGTTCGTGCCCGTGAAATACGCGGACGAGGTGCTGGAGGCGGTCCTGCTGCCCGCGCCGCAGAGCGCCGAAGAGGAAGCCGCGCCCGAGGCGGCCCCGCAGCCCCGGCCCCTGCCGAAAAAGCGCGAACGGGGAGGGAACCGCGTTGAAGTTTAACGACGTCACCTTTGAGGCAGCCTACGGCACCGCAAAGCAGCTTCCCCCCTCCGACCTGCCCGAGATCGTGTTCGCGGGCAAATCGAACGTGGGAAAATCCTCGCTGATCAATAAGCTTTTCAACCGCAAGAACCTGGCGCGCGTGAGCGCGGTGCCGGGCAAGACCACCACGGTCAATTTTTTCCGCGCCGGGAACGTGCGCTTCGCCGACCTGCCCGGCTACGGCTACGCAAAGCGCTCCAAGGCGGAGATTCTGCGCTGGAGCGAGCTGATGGAGGGCTATTTCGCCGGGAACCGCGATATCCGCGTTGTGATCCAGCTTCTGGATATGCGCCACCCGCCCACGCAGGACGATACGGTGATGCTGCAGTTTCTCACGGAAAGCGGCGTCCCCTTTGCCGCGGCGCTCACCAAGTGCGATAAGCTGAAGCCCACCGAGCGCAGAAAGCAGGCGGCGTACTTTGCCGACCTGCCCGCCCTTGCCGCCGCAAAGGCCGTGATCGAGACCTCCGCCGAGACCGGCGAGGGCATGGACGCGCTCAAAAGCCTGATCGCAGCGTGCGTCCAGGGGGAATGATGCGGTAAATTTCAGTTTATCGCTCTGACCGATTAACAATTAACGATTAACAATTAACAATTTCGGAAAACGCTGCGCGTTTTGATTATATCCGTAGGGGGCGGCGTCTCGACGCCCCGCGAACCAGAGAATTCAACACATGTTAATTACAAACGATTGTATTGGTGTTTCGGTTTGTAATTAACAGTTTCAAATATTGTACACGGCGGGGCGTCGAGACGCCGCCCCCTACGGAGATATCCTTAACTTCTCGCTAAATTCCAATTTGAACGCTTAAACCAATAGATCCAACTTCCACGCGACCAAGGAGGCAGACGATGAAAAAGCTTGTATCCCTATCTCTCGCGCTTGTATTCATTTTCACGCTTCTGCTGCCGTCGGCAGCGGCGGCGTCCCCGGCCCTCACCCTCGCCGAAAACGGACGCACCGATTACCGCATCGTGCTCAGCGCTTCGGCGATCCCCTCAGAAGTCACCGCGGCGAACACGCTGGCGGACTATCTCGGGCGCATCACAGGGGCGGTCTTTCCCGTGGTAACGGACGAAACCGACCCCGAGAGCAGAGAGATCGTGATCGGGCGCACGAACCGCGCTTCCTCCGAGGCGCTCGGCGTTGCCGGTATGGATGACGACGGCGTTCGCATCCTCGCCTCCGGCGACCGGCTGTATCTCACCGGCGGGGCGCAGCGCGGCGCGCTGTACGCGGTGTATACCTTCCTTGAAGATTGGCTCGGCTGCCGCTGGTTCACCCACGAGCTCACCGTGGTGCCGGCGCAGAGTACCCTGCAAATCGATCCGGTGGATTACAGTTACGTGCCTCCCTTCAAGCTGCGGCAGACCTATTGGATGTTCTCCACGATGTACGCGGATTACTGCGCCGAACACAAGCTGCACGGCGTGATGGCGTACGTTTCGGATGAATACGGCGGTCCGCGCACGGAGCTCGCGATCAACGGCGTGCACACGATGGCGTATATCGTCACGGCGGATATGTTCGACGCCCATCCCGAATACTTCGGCGCGGACGAAAACGGCGTGCGGTCCGTAAACCGCCAGCCCTGCTTTACCAACGAGGATGTGTACCGCATCACCGTTCAGGCGGCCTTGCGCCACTGCGCCGCGTATGAGTCGATCTTCAGCGTGTCGCAGAACGACGGCATGGAGTTCTGCCAATGCGAAAACTGCAGGGCCTTCAACGCCGCCCACGGCAATACCGATTCCGCCGCCCTGATCGCGTTCGTGAACCGTGTGGCTGCCGCGGTGGACGAGGCTTACCCCGGCAGGCAGGTGGAAACGCTGGCGTACCAGAATTCCCAGACCCCGCCCACGGGCCTGACCGTGGCCGATAACGTGGTGGTGCGCCTTTGCCCGATCTCGTGCTGCGTGCTTCACGATATGGACGACCCCTCCTGCCCCGCCAACGCGAAGTTCGATAAGGATCTCTCCGGCTGGTCTGCCGTCACGAACAACATCTATATCTGGGATTACAGCACCAATTTCCAGTATATCTACGCGCTGTACCCCAACATCACCACGCTACAGGCGCGGTACAAGTATTTCCGCGATCACAACGCGGTCTCGATCTTTGAGAACGGCTGCGGCGAAAACGTGCCGCCCGGCGAATTCCACGAGCTGCGCACCTATCTGGTGCTCAAGCTCCTCTGGGACCCCGATACGGATATAGACCGCCACATCTCCGAGTTCTGCGAAGCGTATTACGGCGCGGCCGCCCCGGACGTGATCGAGTTCATCCGTACCTTCGAAACCCAGGTGAAGGGCTACAACGCCCTGAGCGTGAGCATGTGCCACATGGCGTGCAGCGACGGTGGCGAGAACATCGAGGCGCACACCTCTCTCACCGAGCGCGACGTAAAGACCCTGAACGCGATCATGGAGCGCGCAAAGGGCCGCGGCCTGACCGAGGCCGAGGCTTACCGGCTGCACGGGCTGGAGCTGAGCTGGCGGCTGTTCAAGAACGCCACCTTCGCCGGGGAATTCAACTGGTTCTCGTATAAATATGATCCCGAAGAGGAGGCCGAAAAGCTCTTCAACGACCTTAAGGCTTACGGCGTCGCCTTCCTTGCCGAGGCGGGCAACATCGCCTTCGGCGACCGGACGCCGAATTTCAGGGTGCGCCCCACCTATTGGTTCCTTTCCGATGCGGAGCTGCCGCCGTCCGTGCGGTTCCAGTCGAAGGTGCTGCCGGTAATCAACCGCCTGCTGCGGACGCTGTTCTTTTTGCCTCGGCTTCTTCAATCAGATGAATAATGAACAACAAAGACCGGCTTCCGTTAAGAGGCCGGTCTTAAATCGTAAAGCAGAAGAACAGGGCTTTCTGCAACAGTTTTACCGTGAAAAGCGTCTGCTATACGTAAGAAATCAAAAGAAAGGCTGCGGTGATATGAAAAGAATAATTGCTGCGATCTGTATATTTGCCATGGTTTT
>JAFRSZ010000050.1 GCA_017439205.1 Clostridia bacterium | reverse complement strand
GGATTCTCACCTGTCGGTTCGGTCGGTGCTTCTGTGGCATACGCCACAGAGATCGCCACCGGCGATCCGCACCCTTCATCAATTGTTAATTGTTAATCGTTAATTTTTCATTGGCGCGCGCTGTGCGCTAAATTCCAATTTTACCTTGCGTATCCCCGGCTTATATGTTACTATGAAAAAGAATATTGTGTAAACAGGAGAAATATTTAATGAGAAAAACAAAGATCATCTGCACCGTGGGCCCTGCCACCGACAACGAGGCGGTACTCGCCGATATGGTGCGCGAGGGCATGAACGTGGCGAGGTTCAATTTCAGCCACGGCGACCATGAGAGCCATACCGAACGCTTCAACGAGGTGGTCCGGGTACGGCAGGCGCTCGGCGTGCCGCTGGCAACGCTCCTGGATACCAAGGGGCCCGAGATCCGTTTGGGCGTCTTCGCTTCTCCCGATGGCGCCGAGGTCCGGCCCGGGGATGCGTATACCCTTACCGCCGCGCCCTGCGAGGGCGACGAAAAGCGCTGCAGCGTCTCTTACGACGGCCTTCCCGGCGACGTGCAGCCGGGCAGTATCATTATGATCGACGACGGGCTCATCTCGATGCGCGTGGAAGCGGTGCGCGGCAGCGAGATCGATTGCCGCGTGGTGGACGGCGGCGTGCTGAAGGATCGCAAGGGCGTCAACGTGCCGGGCGCGCATCTGCGCATGCCCTATTTATCGCAGCGCGATATGAACGATCTCTCGTTCGGCAAAACCCTCGGGTTCGATTTCATCGCGGCGTCGTTCTGCCGCAGCGCCACCGATATCACGGTGCTGCGCACCTATCTTGACGCCATCGGCTGGAAGAACGTGAAGATCATCGCCAAGATCGAAAACGCCGAGGGGGTTCAGAACGTGGAAGAGATCCTTGCCGCGGCGGACGGCGTGATGGTCGCCCGCGGCGATATGGGCGTGGAGGTGCCGTTTGAGCGCATTCCCGCCATCCAGAAGATGATCATCAAAAAGGCGTTTACCGCGGGCAAGATCGCGGTCACGGCCACCCAGATGCTGGAATCCATGATCGAGAATCCCCGCCCCACCCGCGCTGAGATCACCGACGTTGCCAACGCCATTTACGACGGTACCTCCGCCATCATGCTTTCGGGGGAATCGGCCGTGGGCAGGCATCCCGTGGAGGCGGTCAGCACCATGGCGCGCATTGCCGAGACCGCCGAGGCGGATATCGACTATAAAACGAGGTTCCGTTTTCTGCGGCAGGAAACCACCGACCGCAGTGTGACCGAGGCCATCTCAGACGCCACGGTCACCACCGCGCACGATCTGAACGCCGCCGCCGTGATCGCCGTTACCAAGAGCGGCGCCACCGCCCGCATGATCTCAAAATACCGTCCGTTTACCCCCATCGTAGGCGCCACCACCGATGAAACGGTATGGCGGCAGCTCGCGCTCAGCTGGGGCGTGGCCCCGGTTCTGTGTGAAGAGATGCTGAGCACGGACGAGCTCTTCGCCCACGCGGTGGCAAGAGCGAAGGATGCAGGCTTGGTGAAGGCGGGGGATCTCGCCGTGATCACCGCGGGCATCCCGCTGGGCGTATCCGGCACCACCAACATGCTGAAAGTACAAACGGTAGAGTGATCGATGTGTGACGAATAAAGGAGGGGGTATTTTTTTGGATCATAAAACAGATCGCATACAGTATTTTGACTATCTTCGTATATTTGCAGTCTTTTCCGTAGTGCTTTTGCACGTATTGGCAGGTCATCTGTGGGATGATATCGGAAAGCCGTCATTTCTTGTTTTTGATTATTACAGCGCTGCCACGCGTTGGTGCGTTCCGGTTTTCGTAATGATATCCGGGGCGTTGTTTCTCGATCCTGATCGGGATATTCATATGGAAAGACTTCATAAGAAAAACCTGTTGCGTCTGGTTACCGCTTTTGCGTTTTGATCGGCGGTATATGCGCTAATCGATTTCTTTGAAGGCGTAAGACTGCGAGATGTCGTTTTTAACATGATTCGGGGCCATTATCATCTCTGGTATCTGTTTATGCTCGCGGGGCTGTATTTGGCCGTTCCTGTTTTACGAAAGGTGACAGCGTCGAAAAAACTGACGGAATACTTTATAATGTTATGGTTCGTTCTGGTGATCTGTCTCCAATCATTTGTTTATCTTGCGGGTTTTCTCGGTACGTCGTATTCGGAGTTGTTTTCAAAAGTCTCCGATTCACTTTGTTTTCAGGTCGCGGGGGGTTATTCCGGATACTTTGTGATCGGATATTATCTCAAAATTATCGAAAAAGCGCCGGATAATACTCTGCGCGCTCGGCTTGTGTGCATACATTCTCACCGTTTTGCTGCCCGTGATCTACTATGCGGTCAAAGGCTTGCCGAACAGTCGTTTTAGCGAATATCTTACGGTAAACGTATGCATTATGTCGGTTTGCGTTTTTGTGATTTTTAAGCATAATAAGATCGTAAACCGAAACGGAAAAACGCCGGCTGTGGTTAAAACGGTGTCTGATTGCGCGTTCGGTATATATCTTGTTCATTTGATTATTCTTGAGTTTGCGGAAAACCACCTTGGTATAGATTCCATGTCATTCTGTCCGGCGGCTGCGATCCCTCTGCTTTCGGTAGCTGTTTTTATCATCTCCTTCATGATTGTTTTTGTTTTAAGAAAAATCCCCGTTTTAAACAAATATATTGTGTAAATAATCTTTTTGGAGGTCGCATATGCGTATATTGATCATGGCAAATTTCCTTGCGGGAAGCAGCGGTAATTTTATCAATTCCCTTCTTGCGCTTGCAGATTTTTGCAAATCGAAAGGAGACGGTGTATGTTTTTTGTTCCCGCTCAGAGACGATGGAACAGAACCAAACTGGATGGCTTACATCCGGGATGCGGGGTATACCGTTTACACTTATAACAACGAACAAAACAATTCAAAAGAATTCTTAGCAGATCTGATAAAAGCCGAAAAAATCGATCTGATCCATTCGCACTTCAGTTGTATGCACAATCTGCTGCTTTGGGATGAGGATATTCGCCGATCGGTAAAAATACTGTTTCACGATCATATGGATTATATTGCGGACCAACCCGAAAAACCGCAAAAGCAAAAACAGAAAAAGCTTGCGAAACGGTACCGGATGTACGGCATCGGCGTTATCTCGGTTATGAAAAAGAAAAATCGCGGTTATTTAACCGTACCGAAGCACAAATACATTCCGAATGGATTAACTCTGAAAAGAAACGTCAGCAGGTCGCTTACCCGTGAAGAATACAGAGAGAAACTGGGATTATCTGAAAACGACCGTCTTTGTCTTTTTCTCGGATGGGATATATACCGAAAGGGTGTAGATACGGCAATAAAAGCTATCAGGAAATGCCGTGAATCAAACGACAATATTTACCTCGGTATTGTTGGATTCGGCCCCAGACCGTCTGAACAGAAGGTTGAGATCATAGAAAAATACCTCGGTTTCAGTCCTTTTTGTGAAGGCGTACGTTTTCTGGACACGGAGGAAGATATGTTTGCGCTGCACAGAGCTGCAGACGTCTATCTTTCGGCAAGCAGGACGGAAGCCTTTTCGTACGGGCTGCTTGAAGCAATTTCTCAAAACGTGCCTATTGCGGTAAGCAATATTCCCGGAACAAGATGGGCCGCGAAATATACCAAGTGCCGGGTTTTTGATACGGAATCTCCCGATGATTGTGCGAGAGCTGTTTCAGAGCTTTTACCGTTAAGATGGAAAGAATCAAATCGGGATAAGTTCATGAAAAAATACAATATAGACGATTGGTGCAAAAGGGTTTATAAGATGTATAAAAGGATGGTTTCCTCAGGGGTTGGAAGATAGCGTTTTGCGTTTTATCTTCAGGTCTGTTATCCATCGTTTTTCTATCGTTTTAAAAGCATTCTCGCCGCCGCTTCGGCCTTACGGTCCGCGGCGGCTTTTTCTGCGGCGGCCTTTTCGTGCGCGCGTGCCTCGTCAGAGCGCCGTTTCGCTTCGGGGTAATCGTTTGTGAAGGCGTCGATATCCCGGTAGGTCTGCGCCAGCAGCACGTGGCGCTGCGCCCACAGATAGGGCTTCATCCGGCGGGCATAGGCCTTGCGTTCTCGGTTGCCCCGCTTTATGGCGGCGCGTTTTTCGGCGCGCTGCTCCGGCGTGTCCTCCGGCAGCTCGTACAGCACCTCATACGCGGCGGCGGAGAAGGAAAGGGGCGTGCCGTCCGCTGCCTTCGCGCTCTCTTTCGCGGCGGCGCGCAGCATATGTACGGCGTCCGATCGCAGCGTCTTTTCTTCTTTGGTTTCGCCTCTGGGCAGCGATCCGATCAGCGCCGCGATATCGAGCATGGCCACGCTCTGCGCTCCCACGGCGTCCGCCACCGGAGATACCGCCCCGATCAGCGCCCTGCCGAACGGGGTCTCGTACCGGTTCAGCTCCCTCTGCACAAACCGCGCGATCTCGATCTCTTCGTTTTCGCGTTTGATCTCTTTGTTCTGCGCGCGTACGGTATTTTTCTGTGCTTTATCATGCGCCGTCAGCTTTTCGCGGGGCTCTTTGGACAGATATTCGCGCATCGCGAACACCGCTTCGCAGGCCTCGCAGTAGTTGGCGTCCTCCGAGAGCCCGGCGTGCCGGTCCTCCACGGCGCTGCGAATGCGGATCACCCGCACCACGGCCTTCTGGTCGGTCTCGGTGAGGTCGTAGAAAAACCACGGGATCACGTCCACGGCCGCGCCGATCAGAGAGATCCATAACAGCTTATCGAGCAGCGTATACAGGATATTGTCCGGCCGGTAATTGCCCGCGTCGTCGTATACGCTGAGCACCGAGTAATCCGTGCCGTCAAAGCCGTTTCGTCTGTATACCCACGGTACAAAGAGGTTCGTGAGCGCCCCGACGGCGCCGCCCACGTAGGTGTCGATCACGCCGAACGAGCCGTCGATCCGCTCGCCGCTGATATACTGCTGGTAATCGCGGATATCCGATTCCATGGCGCGGTCGATGACCTCGGTGGTCTCCCAGAAGCGGTTCAGGAAATAGAAAACAAAGATCAGCGCGAGGCTCTTTTTGTAGGTGAGTGCAAGGCCGAGCGTAATGAAGATCTGCGTTACGTTCTTCACCAGCTTGAAGCCGCGCTTGCCGAGCTTATTGATGAGCCAGGGCGACGCCAGCATCGCCCACATGCTGGAGTTGTAAGAGAGCGTGTCCATCACGCCGTAGGTGGTCATCGAGCCCACCTTGCCGTAGTAGAACAGCCACTGCATCAGCACGTTCTTGCTGTCCTCCATAAAGTTGTTCCAGTTGTCGGAGCATTTGATCCAGAACAGCTTGTTTTTCGATACCGCCCTGAGCGCCTCGGGCAGGCTCACGCCCGTGACGCGCGAGCGCGGTACCACGATACGTTCCTTCACGCCGAAATAGGCCGCCATGCTCATCACCACGCCCACCACGATGAAAACGGGGTAGATCATGCGGTAGGTGCGTATGTTGTACAGGTTGCCGTTTGCCAGCTTATCGCTGAGCACCGGGATCAGAAAGCCCGTAAGGCTCGGGGCGAAGTTGTGTATCAGCGAGGATACCGCCATGATCTTCACGCGCTCCTGCGAGTTGGGCGAGATCACGTATACAAGGTTGGATACGCCGGTGGAGTACCATCCCTGCACGTATCCCTGGATTTGCCCGATGAAGAACAGCGAGAGCACCATGGGCAGATAGCCCAGCTTTTCGTACGGGAAGAACAGCGCCCCCAGCGAGAGCGCGCCTGCAATGGGGGCCAGCTTTACGAACACGCGGTATTTGCCGCTGCGGGAGCGCAGGTTGTCGATGATATAGGCGTTCAGCGGAGCCACCGCGTAACCGATGGCGGTGCAGATATACCCGAAGATCAGCAGGTCCCGGTGGGTCATGTGCAGCGTCATCGCGGTAAAGGCGTCGTTCACGCCGAAGCCGATGCCAAAGCAGGTGGCGAGCCGCATGCCGAGCCACCCCACCGAGAGCATCAGGTATTCTTTATACGCTACGTTGTCGCCCGAGGCGGGCACGCGCCAGTAGGCGATCACGTCCCCGAGCAGGGTCTTGAGCTTTTCAGGCATCGGCGTTCCCCCTCTCCGGCGCAAACAGCACGGTGACCACGCTCTTCGGCGGAATGGTCAGCGTGTCCCGCGCTTCGATCCCGGCGAGGTCGTGCGTTTCGTCCGTCAGGTAAACGGCGGCCGCTTGAGGCGGCAGAGCGAGCGTTTTCGCATCGTCGCCCGGGTTCATCAGCACCGCGGTCTGCCTGCCGTCTTTGGTGAAGGCCGCCGCCGTTACGCCCTCCGGGACGGAAATCCCGCAGCGTTTGCTGCCGGGCTCGATGAATTTCGTAAAATTGCCGAAGGCGTAAAAGCGCCTGGTCAGCTCAAAGGTGCGGGGCCCGTCGTTTTCATAGATGAGCCCGTCGCAGTAATCCACGTTTGAAACGGCGATCCACAGCTGCCACGAGGAAACGTTCAGCACCGTGAGATCCTCTAAAATGATCTTCGTCTGTTCCAGCGCGGAATCCATGCCGTAATCGCGCCCGCCCCGCATATGGGTCCATTCGCTGGTTTTCACCTGCGCGTAGGGGAAATGCCGGTCCAGATACCGGCGGAAGCGCCTGAGGTACGGCAGGCGGTTTTTGATAAAATGCTTTAAGACCGGGATCTCCGGCGTTACAAAGTAAGAATGTACGTCCACCGCATCCACCCGGCCGCGCAGGCGTCTGTCGCCCAGCATGATACGGGTATAGGTCTTGTTGAACCAGCGGATATCGCCGTTCTCCGCGCCCGAGAGCTTCAATTCCTTCAGCGCCGGGCGTTTATCCATCTCTTCGGCGAACGTGCGCATGAGTTTTCTTACCTGCCGGGGGCGATAATGGCAGCCCTCCTGCCCGTTTGCGCCGGTCCAGACCCACACCGGCTCGTTCACCGGGGAGAGGTATTTCACCGGGATCCCTTCGGCGATAAAATGCTCGGCGCAGGCAAGGCAGTAGTTTGCGAATTTTTTGTGGTTTTTACGCGGCAGATTGGTGCGCAGGGGTTTATCGAGCTGCGTTTTGCCGTTTTTCGTGTACCGCTCCGGCGGGGAGTTCACGAAAAGGATCACCTCGTCCGCGCCCTCTTTCACGGCCTGCCGCAGCATCCATACGGCGTTCGCGTCCCTGCTCCAGTCAAATTTGTTTTCGCCGGTATCGAAGCTCTCGGCGCGGCGGCAGGGCATGGAAAAATACCCCTTTCCGCTTTGCGCGGAACCGCCGCCCAGATTGTAGCGGTAACACCGCACGCCGATGCCCTTTTCGGGGTTGAACAGCAGCTCTGCCACGCGCTCGCGCTTCGGTTTGCCCGAGGCGGGATCGGTCTCGTCCCAGCCGCCCACGACCTGCGCCCACCACGCGCCGCTCACGCCGAAGCGTTCAAAGGTCTGATACGTTTTTTCAGGGTATACGCGCAGTTCGTCCATGGCTGTCGTCCTCTTTCAAGAAAGGTCGTTGGTGTTCGCATGCGCGAACGGGAGGGTGCGCCATACGGAGCGGGAGAGTGCTCGCTATGCTCGCGGGAGGGCGTTCGCTGCGCTCACGGGAGGGAGATTGCTTCGCAATCGGAGAAAGTTGATTTTCTGAAGATGGTTATATATAAAGGGAAACCTGATCCAGAACAAATGAACTTTTCCCGTGCCGCAGGCACACTCTCCCGTGCCGCAGGCACACTCTCCTGTGCCGCAGGCACACTCTCCCGCGCCGTAAGGCGCACTCTCCCGTGAGCGCAGCGAACATTCTCCCGTGCCGAAGGCACATCGAAAATTGGAATTTAGCGCT
>JAFRSZ010000008.1 GCA_017439205.1 Clostridia bacterium | reverse complement strand
GTTCGTTCTTTTCGGCGTCGAAATATTTATGGCATACGCTGCATTCGTAATAGCCCACGTGTCCTTCAGCGGAGCAGGTGGCTGCCTGACCCTCGATCCATTCGCCGTATTGATGGCCGTTTGCGTTGCCGCTTGTAAAGATATGCGAATCGTTACGTTCGATCTCGCCGCACTCGGCGCAGGAATAGTAATATACGGCCGCGTCTGTGCAGGTAGCAGCGGTTTTCAATGTATCCTCATTTACCGTTTCGGCGGTGAAATGATGCTCGGTGTTTTCCACGTAACCGCAGTCCGCGCATGTGCGGATATGGTTTGCGGCGTTCATGCTCGTGTAATCGCCGTAGGAATGCTGCTGCGTCTCGTAATTGCCGTTGACGGTGAGATTTGACGTAACGTTCGTAAAGGCCGTATCCCACGTGCCGAGGAAATGATAATGCTCGGCATCGTTGTTCGCGATCTGCAGATACGCGGGTACATTCGCGGGCGCGGTTGCGGCATAGCCGTAGGCCACAGTCTGGGTATCCAGCGTATTGCCCAATGCATCTACAAACGTAACGGTATACAGCGATCTGATTTCGGGCGCCACCTCGATCAGGCTGACGTCCATCGTTCCGGTAAGCCCGCTCTGCTGGATGCCTTCATGCACACCGGTCCAGGCCCCGATAAAGGTATAACCGGGCGATGTTTTTATATCTTTGATTTCATAATTATCCTGATACAGGATATCCTGATAGAAATCATTCACGTCATCGGCGACGAGCGTACCGTTTACATAGACGTCCGCCGTAAAATAGACGTTGTTATCATAACGGTACTCTCCGTTGAGAACATAGTTCATATCCAGCTTTTCGGGCCTGCGGTCCCACTGCGCATAGTAAGTGACGGCATCGGCCAGTACGGCGGGATACATCTCCTTTGCACTGTAAATGTAACTCAGGTGAACGGTGTTCATGCTCTGCGTAACGCCGGCATTAATATCATCGCCTGCGCCGCCCACACGGATACCGTTTTGAGATTCGGTATACCAACCGCGCAGCGTATAGCCATGGCGTTCGGAATTCGGCAGCGTCATGGTCTGGTTATAAAGCGTATTCGTAATATCCGCAGCGGAACTGCCGCCCTGCGCATTGAACTTGGCCGTAAAACAGAAGTAGTTGTCGCGCCACCATTTAAGGATCGGATAACCGTTGTTCACGCCCCACGTATCTTTGCAGTAAGCGTTGCTGTTCAGCGTGCCCTGCAGGTCTCTGAGGCCGTTGGAATCGGTCACGTTCCACTGGGTCTCACCGGAAACGGAACTGCAGGACCAGCAGTTTGTGAAGCTGCCGCTGGAATCCTGCGCCTTGATCTGGCGGTTCTTATTGCCGCCGGTGCAGCTGCCGGCGTTGTAGCAGTTATTATAGGAACCGTGGGTGTCGCCGCCCAGAATACCGCCGGTGCAGTCGCCGTAGGTCACGTTGCCCACGTTATAGGAATCGGTGATATCGTTTACGTCCCAGCCGATCAGGCCGCCGTAGGCCTTGCTGGTGCCGCCGCCCTTACGGGAGATATTGCCCATGTTGAAGCAGCGGGTGATGTAGGTCCAGTTGCCCTCGCCCACGATGCCGCCGCCGTTATCGGAGGATTCCACGTTGCCGACGTTCATGCACTCACTAAAACTGTTGTGGTTGCTGCTGCTGCCGCCGTTGTGGCCGCCCAGGATGCCGCCGCCGTAGGAACCGGCGGAAACTTTACCGTAGTTAAAGCAGCGCTCAAACGAGGGCGCACTGCCGTCGGCACCCCAGCCCATGATGCCGCCGCCGGTGTTTTTACTCGATACGTCGCCCGCATTGAGGCAGTTGTAGAAGGTCTGTACGTCATCCTCGATCTCACCGAGAATACCGCCGCCGTTGTCGCCGTTACCGTAAATATTGCCGTAGTTCCGGCAGTTTTTCCAGGTACCGCCGCCCATGTTCGAACCTACAATACCGCCCGCAGATTCACCGGTAGCGGTGATCGTACCGCGGTTGACGTTGTTGGCAAACTCGTGCGTGGCGTCCGTATCCAGCTTACCGGCCATACCGCCCGCGCAGCCTCCGGAACTGCTTTTTCTGGACGTGATATTGCCGGTGTTCGAGCAGCCGGTGATCGTCATCTTGTTATCGTTGCTTTTGCTGCCGAAATAACCCACCATACCGCCGGCAGCGGAGTCCGTGCTTACGTTGCCGGTGTTGGAACAGTTGACGAAGTACGATTCGTCGTCCTCGATCCAGCCTGCCAGACCGCCCGCGTCGCTGTAGGCCGCGTAAATCTCGCCACTGTTCGAGCAATTCGTTGCGTACACACGGCCTTTGCTGTGGCCGACCAGACCGGCCGCACGGTCGTTATCCGCATAGATCAAAGCGGAGTTGGAACAATTTGTAAACGTAAGGATATTGTTCGCGCCGTATTCGCCGATCAGGCCGCCGACGTAATTGTATCCGTAAACCTCGCCGCTTTTCACATGCACGTTTTCAAAGGTTATGTTGCCGTCGCCGAGGCCGACCACTACGGCGAAGCCGTTTTTGCCGTTGTTGTTGTTATCGTCGATGAAAACGTTTTCGAAATTCACATTTTTGAATGTGGCGTTCTTTGCGGAGCGGAACAACCCTATGCGGTGGTCGCTGTTGTGCATACGGAATTTATATATCGTATGCCCCTGTCCGTCGAAGGTGCCCTGAAAGTAATTGTCGCGGGAATAATAGACGTTTTTGCCGCCGTCGATATTGCCGAAATCGATATTGTTCAGGTCGATATCCACGTCAAGATACACCGTCTGCCCGCTGTAAGAGGTGCCCGTGCCGCAGTTGTTGATAAACTGCGCGAGGCCCTTCGCGGAGGTAATGTGGTTGTTGGAAAACCCGCTGCCGTCCCACGTGCCGTTCCACACATCCGCCGCCTTCGCGGGCAGCGTGAACGCGGGAACGATGCTTACGAGCAGAAGCGCCGCAAGCAAAACGGAAAGAACGGTTCTCATTCTCTTTTTCATAAGAAGAAACATTCCTTTCTGCGCGTAAAAAGATACGCAAATATACAGTATAATTATAATACAAAGCAATAAACAATTCAATCCGTTTTCCCCCGGCAGATTGCACAAGAAAGAGGATACATCTTTATGCAATTAATTCTTTTTTGGGGTTGTATTTCTGCTTTTTTCTATGATAAAATCGAAAAGAAAGGAGCGGATGCAAAATGCTTTACAAGAAAAACAGCGCGTCGACGCTTTCGGACGAGCTGTTCAGGAACCCCACCGCGGAATACCGCGGCACGCCCTTCTGGGCATGGAACTCGTTTTTAACGAAGGAAGAGCTCTGCCGCCAGATCGAGGTATTCAAAGAGATGGGCCTCGGCGGCTTTCATATGCACGTGCGCACGGGCCTCAAGAACCCCTATCTGGACGATGACTTCATGGAGCTGGTGAAAGCGTGTGTTGACAAAGCGAAGTCGGAAGAAATGCTGGCGTGGCTTTACGACGAGGACCGCTGGCCCTCCGGCGCGGCGGGCGGTCTTGTGACGAAGGACGAAAAATACCGCGCGCGCTGCCTGCTGTTCACGAACGCCTACGAAGCGCAGCAGCACGCCTCCAACGATTCCCGCGCCGAAGGCGGACGCAGCGGCAAGGGACGGTTCATCGCCTGCTACGACGTCTGTCTGAACGCCGACGGTCTGCTGGAAAGCTACCGCCGCATCGGCAAAGACGATACCGCCGCGGGAGAAAAATGGTACGCGCTGCTGGAGATCCATCAGCCCTCGAGCTGGTACAACGGCCAGACCTACGCCGACACGCTGAACGCCGACGCCATCCGCCGGTTCATTGAAGTGACGCACGAGCGCTATTATGCGAAGGTGGGCGATGAATTCGATAAAACCGTACCCGCCATCTTCACCGACGAGCCGCAGTTCACGCGCAAGCAGCGCCTCGCGGTAAGCAAAGCGCAGCCCGGTACCGACGTGACGGTCCCCTGGACGGACAGCGTTCCCGAAGGCTTCAAAGCAGCCTACGGTTACGACCTTCTGGACGTGCTGCCGGAGCTGTTCTGGGAAAAAGCGGAGGGCGGCGTTTCGGTACACCGCTACCGTTATCACGATTATATAACGGAGCTGTTCGCCTCCTCGTTTGCGGACACCGTGGGCGGCTGGTGCTCCGAACACAACATTTCACTTACCGGCCATATGATGGAAGAGCCGTCGCTCAGAAGCCAGACGGCAGCCATCGGCGAGGCCATGCGCTCTTACCGCGGCTTCGGGCTGCCGGGCATCGACCTGCTGTGCAACGGCCATGAGTTCACAACCGCGAAGCAGTGCCAGAGCGCGGTGCATCAGTTCGGCCGCGAGGGCGCGCTTTCCGAGCTCTACGGCGTGACCGGCTGGGACGCGGATTTCCGCCTGTACCGCCATCAGGGCGACTGGCAGGCGGCGCTGGGCATCACGGTGCGCGTGCCGCACCTTTCATGGTACGCGATGCAGGGAGAAGCAAAACGCGACTACCCCGCCTCCATCAGTTACCAAAGCCCGTGGTATAAGGAATACAGCGCGGTGGAGGACCACTTCGCCCGCGTGAACGCCGCGCTGACCCGCGGCAAGCCCATTGTGAAGGTGGGCGTGATCCATCCCGTGGAGAGCTACTGGCTCCACTGGGGCCCCACCGACAAGACGGACGCGATCTGCTCCGACATGGACGACCGTTTCATCTCCCTTACAAACTGGCTGCTGACCGGCTGCATCGATTTCAACTTCATCAGCGAATCGCTGCTGCCCGGCCTCTGCGAAACGGGCGGCGCGCCCCTGAAGGTGGGCGAAATGGCATACGACACCGTGATCGTGCCCGGATGCGAAACGCTGCGCGCCTCCACGCTTCAGCGTCTGGAAGCCTTCCGGGACGCAGGCGGCAGGCTGATCTTCCTCGGCAGCGCTCCCTCGCTTGTCGACGCCGTTCCCTCCGACCGCGGCAGGAAGCTGTACGAACGCAGCGAAAACGTGGAATACGCCCGCGCAGCCCTGCTCACGGCGCTGGAGCCCGAACGGATCATCGATATCCGCTACCTGAACGGCCGCGCCTCCGACAAGCTCATTTACCAGCTGCGGCAGGACAACGACGGCAGATGGCTGTTCATCGCCCATTCAAAAGAGCCCGGCAACAAGGATCTTTCAAGCCGCGAGCATATCATACTGCGCGTGAAGGGCGAATACGCCCCGGTGCTGTACGACACCTGCACGGGTGAGATTACGCCGCTGGGCGCGGATTACGAAAACGGCAGGACCGTGATCAGGACCGTACTGTACGGTTACGATTCGCTGCTTCTGAAGCTGCTGCCCGGCCGCGCAGCCTCCCCCGCCGTGTTCCCCGCCGAAACGGACGGCGAGCGCGCCTATATCATCCGGCCGGAGCGCATTGTGACGGACGAACCCAACGTGCTTCTGCTGGACCGCGCCGAATATGCGCTGGACGGCGGCGAATTCAGCCCCGCAGAGGAAATATTGCGGCTCGACAACATCTGCCGCGACAGGCTCGGACTGCGCGAGCGCGGCGGCCACGTGGTGCAGCCCTGGGCCAGAACGCCGGAAACACCCGCCCATAAGATCACGCTGCGGTTCAAATTCGTAAGCGAAGTGGATATTTCCGGCGCGTGCCTCGCGCTGGAGAACGCCGACGAGGCCGGGATCACGCTGAACGGCGAAAAGGTACCGAATACGGTGATCGGCAATTACGTGGATATCGAGATCTGCAAAGTGGCTCTGCCGGAGATCAGGAAGGGCTTGAACGTGCTCACCGTTACATGGCCCTTCGGCAGCAATACGGACGTGGAAAACTGCTTCATACTGGGCGACTTCGGCGTAAAAACCGAGGGCGAAACGGCAAGGCTCGTTTCGTTGGACGATCCGGTGAATTTCGGCGACCTGACGCAGCAGGGCTTCCCGTTCTACGGCGGCAACGTAACGTATTATTTCAAGGCGAAGGCCGCGGGAGGCAAACTCACGCTGCGCGTATCGGATTATAAGGGCACTCTTCTGAAGGTAACCTGCGACGGCAAGCCTGCCGGGCGCATCATCTACCCGCCCTATGAGCTCACGGTAGACGGCCTTGCGGACGGGGAGCACGAGATCGGCCTCACCGTATTCCTGCACCGCTACAACACCTTCGGCCCGGTACATCTTGTAAACGAGCACGAGAGCTGGCACGGCCCGGGCGTATGGCGCACCGGCGACGAAAACTGGAGCTACCAGTACGTGCTGCGCCGCACAGGCGTTATGAAATCCCCCGAAATCGTCACGCCGACAGAATAAGACAGACTTTTTATGAGAGTTCCGCTATCATATGGGTAGCGGAACTTTTTTTACAGGGAGCACAAAAATGGATATCACAAACGAAAACGGCATTCTCACCGTTTATCTTACGGGAGAGATCGATCATCATTCGGCGCGCGCAATGCGGGAACGCGCGGACACGGAACTTGTAAAACGCAGGCCGAAAACGCTCATTCTGGATTTTTCAGGCGTGAGCTTTATGGATTCCTCGGGCGTGGGTCTGGTGATGGGCAGATACAAAACCGCCGCGGCGCTCGGCTGCGGCGTACAGGTGCGGGGGCTGAGGCCCCGCGACAGACGGATCATGGAGCTTTCCGGCCTTAAAAAGCTGGTTGCGTTTCAATAAGCAGGAGGATACCCATGCAAAAGATAAACTTTATGAAACTCACGATTCCGGCGAAATCGGTAAACGAAGGCTTTTCCCGCGCGGCAACGGCAGCCTTCGCCGCGCTGGCGGACCCCACGGTGGAGGAATTATCGGACGTAAAAACGGCGGTGAGCGAGGCCGTGACCAACTGCATCGTGCACGCCTACGGCGAAACGGACGGGCTCATTTACATAGACGCGGCGCTGTATGAGGGCGGCACGCTGAAGATCCGCATAAAGGACAGGGGCTGCGGCATCCCGGACGTTGCGAAAGCGAGAGAGGCGCTCTACACCACCGCGGGGGACGAGCGTTCCGGCCTCGGCTTTACGGTGATGGAAAGCTTTTCGGACAAGCTCTCGGTGCGCTCCGCGGTGGGGCGCGGCACCGCCGTGACCATCACAAAATTCCTGAAAGGCAAAGCGGCGAAATGAAGCTCACCTCCCCCCAGCAGGCGCTGGCGGAAAACAACCTCGGCCTTGCCCACGCCTGCGCGAACCGGTTCCGCGGACGCGGCGTGGAGTATGAAGACCTGTTCCAGGCGGGATGCGTGGGACTGGTAAAGGCTGCCGGCGGTTTTGACGAAACGCTGGGGTATCAGTTTTCCACTTACGCGGTGCCGGTGATCCTTGGCGAGATCAAGCGCGTTTTCAGGGACGGCGGCAGCGTGAAGATCGGCCGCGCCGCAAAAGAAAAGGCAATGAAGCTGAAAAAAACGCAGGAGGAGCTCACCGGACGCCTTGCCCGGGAGCCCAGCGTGAGCGAGCTCGCCGCAGACGCCGGGATGGACGTATGCGAAACGGCGATCCTGCTGAGCGCGGGGATGCCCACGGTATCCCTCTCGCGGGAAGAAGATACGGATACCGATATTCCGGTACCGCCCCCGGACGAGGGCGTGACCGCGCGCATGGATCTTTCCCGCGCGCTGAAAAAGCTGACCGACCGCGAACGGGAACTGCTGCGGCTGCGCTATGAGAAGGGCCTTACGCAAACGGTGACGGCGCAGATGCTCGGCATGACGCAGGTACAGGTATCGCGCAGGGAAAAGCAGATCCTTCTGAAGCTGCGGGGCATGATGGAATAGCGTTTTTTTTTCTTGACGTGCAGGCGCTTTCATGTTACAATTCCCGTAATTCGTTTACAGGACATGACCGACATGAAGAAATCACAGTTCAAAGGCGTGCTGTGCCTGTGCATCGCGGCGTTCGTATGGGGTTCCTCGTTCGTGGCGCAGAGCATCGGCATGGAAAAGATCGAGGCGTTCACCTACAACGGCATCCGCACCCTGATGGGCGCGGCGACGCTGCTGCCCATCGTACTATTCAGAGAAATGAAAGGCGCAAAAAAGGCGTCCCGCGCGGGGCGAAAAGAAACGGTGATCGGCAACCGGCAGGTATGGGCCGCGGGCGCCCTTATGGGGCTGGCGCTTTGCGTCGCCTCCAATTTTCAGCAGTTCGCTTTCAATTACACCACCTCGGGCAAGATCGCGTTCATCACGGCGCTGTATATGCTGTTCGTGCCCGTGTTCGGGCTGGCGCTCGGCAAGAAACCGCCCGCGCTGATCTGGGGCTGCATCGCGCTGGCAGCCGCAGGCCTGTATTTTCTGAGCATTCCCGCAGGCGGCCTGACCGCGCTCAACCGGGGAGACGTTCTGAGCCTGATCTGCGCGGCGTTCTTCGCGGTGCAGATACTGCTGGTGGAACGCTATGCAGGCGATAACGACCCGATCATGCTGAGCTTCGTGCAGTTTCTGGTTTCCGGCGTGATCTCGTGCGCGCTGATGTTCATCTTTGAGACGCCGAAAATACCGCAGATCAACGAAGCCATCCTGCCGCTGCTGTACTCCGGCGTGATGAGCTGCGGCGTGGCGTACACGCTTCAGGTGGTAGGGCAGAAATATACCGAATCCACGCTGGCGTCGCTCATCATGTGCGCGGAAAGCGTTTTCGGCGTGCTCAGCGCCGCGGTGATACTGCACGAGATCCCCACCGGGCGGGAGATCGCGGGATGCGCGATGATGCTTACCGCAATCGTTTCGGCACAGATGGCGGGGAGAGTGAAAAAACGGCCTGGATCAGCGTGATAAACTGTAATTTGCAGGCGTCGGGCCATAAAAAAACCGGCTTCCGAAAAGGGAGTCGGATTCTTTTGTCTGTTTCGATAATGATAAAAGGTCATTCGGTTTCTTCATTGAAGCCCATTACGTCCAGAGGGTCCTGCAGAACGCCGTCGACGCGGATCTCCAGATGGATGTGGCTGCCGTCGGCGGCTTCCACGGGGATCTCCCCTGCCACGCCGAGCACGGTTTCGTTATTTACGTTCTCGCCCTCGCGGATCAGCCCCTCGTTTGCCAGGCCGGAGATGCTGGACACGACGCCGCCGTGATCCACGGTGACCGTGTTGCCGAACAGGGAATCATTCACAACGCGGATCACCTTTCCCTTTGCCACGGCGCAGACCGGCGTGCCGGGGTCCGCGGTGAAATCCACGCCGTTATGGGTGCGGTAATCGTTCATCGTGGCGGAAAACACCGGGATGCCCATGCTGAAA
This sequence comes from Clostridia bacterium, assembly GCA_017439205.1. GTDB lineage: Bacteria > Bacillota > Clostridia > Oscillospirales > Acutalibacteraceae > RUG806. Next base: position 4,148 of record JAFRSZ010000008.1, on the reverse strand, counting down.
TCCTTGCCGGTTTTGGTTTGCACCGGCAGAGAAAACACGATATCCTCTTTTGCGGGGGCAGTGGTTCCCACAGGCTCCGCCGCATCCTCAAACACCGCTTCTGTCTGCGGCGCGTCGGTCACGGGCGCGGGATCGGTCTGCAAGGGGACCGTCACCTCCGCGGGCGGCGTCGTATTGTCTCCGGGCAGGATGCGTTCGTTGATATGCACGTAGGTAGAGCGCTCGGCTTCGCTTGTGATACCGCCGGTCTGCGGGATGTTTGACACCTTCGATACCGAATAGCTCACGAACCCCGCGGCAAGCACGCATACGCCGAGCGCCACGTATACGGCGCGGCTCTTCATCATGCGGGCAAAGCTCTTTTTGTTTTCATTATTGATCATCATTTTCAGATATCCCTCCGAAAACAGTTTGCCCTGCGCCGCGCGGTTTATGCAGCAAAAAGGATATCAGCAGAATACGAATTCGCATTCCCACGCGGGGATGCAGCGTTTTCGCCGGAAATACATGCGGTAATCGCGCCGCAATGAAAACACGAGCTCCGGCAGCGCAAAAAGATCTTCGCTGCGGTGATAGCATGAAACGATCAGTTTCGGTTTATACGTTCCGACCGTTCTGGCAGCCCCCTGCAGCGCGTTCATTTCTTCTCCCTCCACGTCCAGCTTGATCAGATCCGCACGCGCTCCGGAGAGCAGCGAATCCACGGTGACAACGGGGGTCGGTATGCCGTTTGCGGCTGCCGCGCTGCCTCTGCCCCGCCGCCCGACGGAAACAAACGCCTCCCCTTCCGCCGCGCCCGCCAGCGCGCGCACGGGCTGCAGCCGGGGCTCGTTCTCCGCCAGAGCGCAAAGTTTTTTATAATTGCGCGGTTCGGGTTCCACGGCGATGATCCGCCCGAGGCCGGGATACGCCGCCAGAAAGCCCGTTGCCGAATCGCCGGTATACGCGCCGAGATCCAGGATGACCCCGCCCGAGGGCGCCGAAAGCACGCCGGAGGGCAGATTCGGGCGTTCGCTGGCTCGCAGGTACCGCGGCTGCCCGGTCAGTTTGAACCGTATGAGCGCGTCGAAAGCCGTTTTGCTCTCTTCGTCCGAGAGCCTTTCACGGGTTTGCCGCAATCGCTCAATGTGCGCATTGTAAAACGCTTCGTCAAACACCGTGTCGCCCGCTACGGGCACGTCGGCGATCAGGAACTCCCGTTCAGCCTCGATGCGCGCGGCGTTCTCAAGCACCTCGGGTCTCGCGGACCCGAAGCACATCAGCACGGTAAAATCGGAAAGCCTGTTTTTGACGTTTTCATACGTTTCCACACGGAACCCGCGGAAAGAACGGCCTTTCGCAAAGCCGTCGCTCGCAAACACGCCCGCCACGGGCGTCCCGTCCGCATTGAGGCGGTCCAGCGCCCTGTCGGCGCCGCTGCCGGTTCCGTAAAGCACGATCGGCTTCGCGGTGTTGTGAAGATACTGCCACAGATCCATCCGCACACCTCCGCATAATATAGTATCACTTTTCATGGCGGGAGTAAACAGATTTGTAATTTTCTTGACAAGTGATTTCCGGTTGTGTTAAACTGATTAAAAGAATAATAATATATATTTCGGAGGGGCCTTATGCAAAAAATAATCGCTTTCCTGATGACGATAATGATGTTCCTTTTCCCGCGGCTCAACATTCCCGAGAACGATTTTGACAAGGAAGCCATGACCACCGATTACACCTACGTTTTCGTGCACGGGCTTTCCGGCTGGGGCGAATACGCCGCGTATTACAAAGCCTTCCCCTACTGGGGCATGCTCGGCGGCGACCTGATGACCTATCTGCGTGCCCGCGGCATCGACGCGCACGGGGCGAGCGTATCCCCCACCGCCAGCGCATGGGACCGCGCCTGCGAGCTCTACGCCCAGCTGACCGGCACGAAAACCGACTACGGCAAAGAGCATTCCGAGCGCTGCGGCCACGACCGCTACGGCACAGATTATACCGGCAGGGCGCTGATCGACAGCTGGAGCGCGGAGGATAAGATCAACATTCTGGGCCATTCCTTCGGCGGCGCCACCGTGCTGATGCTGGTGCGGCTGATGGACGAGGGCAGCGAAGCGGAGCGCGCCGTGACGGACGAGAACGATATTTCTCCGCTGTTCACCGGCGACAAGGGCGACTGGATCTACAGCGTGACCACCCTTTCAGCCCCCATCAACGGCACCACCGCCTATGAAGTGAAGGACGAAGAGAACAAGCTTTCGGACGTGGGCGTGACCACCACCTTCTTCAACACCGCCACCACCCCGCCGATGGACGGCCGCGTTGAAGAGGACTGCGCCGCCTACGATATGACGATCGATAACGCCTTAAAGCTGGCGGATACGTTTAAGGCGCTGCCGGGCGTGTACTATTTCTCGATCCCGACCTGCCTTACGGACGAGGACGAAAACGGCAATCAGGTACCGGATACCGCGCGTATGGAATCGATGTTTACCGTTTCTTCGCGCGAGATGGGCTGCTTCACCGGCTACACCGCGGGCGGCTACTACGTGGACGAGAGCTGGCAGCCCAACGACGGGCTCGTGAACACGATCTCCGCCAGAGCGCCGTTCAACGCCCCGCAGAAGGATTTTGACGAAAACGACATTCAGCCCGGCATCTGGAACGTGATGCCCACCTACCGAGGCGACCACATGAGCTTGCAGGGCGACATGCTGAAAACGAACAACGTGCGCCAGCTCTACGCGGACCTGATCACGATGATCAACGGCATCAAATAATAATAAACGGAGTTTTACGATGAACGTAATGGATATTGCCTCGAAAGCGGTACAAAAGGCAAGCGCCGCCTACGGCAGAAAAACGCAGAAAGAGGTTGTAAAGCAGACCATTGAGCGCAACGGCCCCGTGACCCTGAAGGGTAAGGGCTGGCGGCTCGGCTTCTCAAAGGACGAGATCATGCCGGATCTGCTTTCCGGCAAAACCTACTATATCGCGGGGCACGGCTCCGGGCATAAGATGGAAGGCATTCTTACGCCGGTGTATATCCACGCCGTATGGATCGACTGCGGCGGCGACGAAGGCATCATCTGGCTTTCCGCCGATATCGTGGGCATGACCAACACCGAGGTGGAGCTGATCCGCAACCGGGTGAAGTCCTCAAGGGTCATCAAGGGCTGCAGAGCGGTGAATTTCAGCTGCACGCACTCCCATTCCGGCATCGACACGGTGGGATACTGGGGCAAGCCGTTTTTAAGCATCCCCGCCGACGGCAAAGACCCGGATTATATGGAGCTGATCTATAAAAAGGCCGTGAAGGTGAGCGAAGAGGCATATGAGAACCGCAAACCCGGCATGTTGTATTCCGGCCGCGCGCCGATCCCGGACGGGCTGCATTCCAAACGGCCCTTTGCCGACAAGCACGAGGTGCTCTCCCGCCTGCGCTTCGCGCCTTCCGACGGCAGCAAAGAGACCTGGCTCATAAACGTGGGCGCGCATCCCAATTCGCTGGGCGGCGGCAACCGTCTGCTCTCTGCGGAATATCCCTATTACCTGCGTGAAGAGATCAAGGAGCAAACCGGCGCGGACGTGCATTTCGGCGTGGGCGCCATCGGCGCGATGGACGCGGCGCAGCTGGATGAGAACGACCCGCAGAACTGCATAAAGCTGCAGGGAAAAATGTATGCGCGGGCTGCCATGGGCATCACCGAGGAAACAGCGCTCAAACCTGTGATAAAATACATCCGCCGCGCGTTCTATCTGCCGGTGGACAACAACGTGCTGGCGTTTCTGGCGATCAGGGGCACCATGAGCTTCCATCCGTTCCCGGACAAGACCTCCGCCACCGGGCTCGCGATGAAAACGGAGCTCACCTACCTTACGCTGGGCTCGCAGAAGATCCTGATGCTGCCGGGCGAGAACTTCGTTTCCACGGTGTACGGCGGGTATTACGACGCCGAAAAATCCCCCACGGGCGAGGGCCCCGAGGTAAACGCCCCGCCTCTGGCCGAGATCGCGGCGGACAACAATATGATCATTTACGGCGTGACCAACGACATGACCGGCTACTGCATGGAGAAGAACGTGTTTGTGCTCAACCCCACGCAGCCGTACCTGAACACGGCGACGGACCGCTTCGGCGAACGGCATTACCACGAAACGAATTC
>JAFRSZ010000049.1 GCA_017439205.1 Clostridia bacterium | reverse complement strand
TGAGCTGCATATCGCCGTATTCGATGCCGTTGTGCACCATCTTCACGAAATGGCCCGCGCCGTTCTCGCCGACCCAGTCGCAGCAGGGTTCGCCGCCCTCCACCTTGGCGCAGATGGCCTGCAGGATGGGTTTCACATAAGGCCACGCCGCGGGGGAACCGCCGGGCATCATGCTGGGGCCCTTCAGAGCGCCCTCTTCGCCGCCGGAAACGCCGGTGCCGATATAGAGCTTGCCTTTGGATTCCACATACTCCGTGCGGCGGATGGTATCCGGGAAGTGGGAATTGCCGCCGTCGATGATGATATCGCCGTCTTCAAGAAGGGGCAAAAGCTGATCGATCATCGCGTCCACCGAGGGGCCGGCCTTGATCATCATAAACACCTTGCGGGGCTTTTCAAGATTCTCAACCAGCTCTTCGAGGCTGTGGCAGCCGATGATGTTTTTACCGCTCGCGCGGCCGCTTATAAAGTCGTCCACCTTGGAGGTGGTGCGGTTGAACACCGCCACGGTGAAGCCCTTGCTTTCCATGTTCATCACAAGGTTTTCGCCCATTACGGCGAGGCCGATCAAACCGATATCCGCTTTTTTCATGTTCATCTGTCTCCTTTTTTATCTTTGTACGCGGGCGTTGCCCTTGTAAATATCCCAAACCTGCTTTTCATCCGCGGGCTCGGCGTAATCGTTGAGGCTGCTGGCCGCAAGCACGCCGGTGGCCCAGCCGAACTGCACCCACTGATCGGGCGTCCAGCCCTTAAGCACGCCGTAGAGCAGACCGCCGGAGAAGCCGTCGCCGCCGCCGATGCGGTCCATCACCTGAATCTCTCTGGGTTCTTCGATATACCAGTTGCCGTCCGCCCAAAGGATCGCGCCCCAAAGGTGCTCGTTGGCGGAAACCACCTGCCGCAGTGTGGTGGCGTAAGCCCTTGCCTGCGGATATTTTTCTCTGACCTGATCGATCATGAACTTAAAGCGCTCGATCTTGGAAGAAAGATCCTTTCCGCCCGCCTCGGGGCCCTTAAAGCCAAGGCAGAGCTGGAAATCCTCTTCGTTGCCCACCAGAATATCTGCGACGGACGCGATCTCGTGAAAGGCTTTGCGCAGCTCTTCCTCGCGGCCCTTCCAGAACGTGGCGCGGTAGTTGAGGTCGAAGCTGACGAGCGTGCCGTATTTTTTTGCAATTTTCGCAACCTCAAGGCAGCACTTCGTGGTTTCCTCGCTCATCGCGGCGATCAGCCCCGAAAGGTGGAGGATGCGCACGCCCTCTTCGCCGAAGATGCGGTCGAGATCGAAATCGTCGGCACAAAGCGTTCTGCCGATCTCGCCGGCGCGGTCGTTCCACACGCGGGGCGCTCTGAGCCCGAAGCCGGAATCCGCGATGTTGAACTGGTGCCGGTAGCCCCAGGGGCCGCCCTGCGGCACGTCCTTCCCCTCAAAACGGATGTTGCGCGCCCGAAGCTGCCTCTTGATGAAGTCCGCCATCGGCGAGCCCTCTACAAATTTCGTAAGCACAAGGCACTCGCTGCCGAGGCTGGACGCTACGTTGAGCACGTTGCTCTCGGCGGAGGTCGCCTGCAGATAAAACAGGTTGCTGTTCTGCACCGCCATGCGGTCGGGCGGCGTGATCCTGAGGCCCATGCTGGTCACCGCAGCGATTGCGTATTTTTTCATAACTTCCACTCCTTTACATACCGCCGTGCGGGTAAACCGCCGTTTACCGGTAAGCTTTGATATAAAATATCAATTTATATTACCATATTGGCATACGGAAATCAAGGTTTTTGTTCGGAATATCGGCTGCGTTCTCACTGTCTGCCGAACCCGCTCATCGCGGGCGCGCCGATCTCGGCAGAAACAGTACAGATCTCAGGCGTCCGCCGACCAAAGCCCTGCGGCAGGGGATGTCGCTCTGCTGTGCATCATGTTTTCCCTTTCTGTTTTGCCGTGATCCTGATCCTGACAAAAAAAGGATCCCCGAAGCAGGATCCGGGGCTTTCCCTCGTCTGCTTCAGGGAGATCATATCAGGACCGTTTCCGGCGGGCTGTTTGTATTAAAATCGCTTAAGAGGCCTTTCTGTAAACCCTGCCGGCGGCTTTTCCGTCGAACTCGCCGCCGTTCACGAGCATATAATTCACTTCCGCTTCAATGGGACTGTCGGACCGCACAATATACTCCAGCACGTATTCCTCCGTTTCGCCGGGCTGAACGCGGCGGTAATGCCCCTGTTTCGTCAGCTCCGTTTCCACCATGAGAAGGCTCACGCCGTCCTGCATGACCCACAGATGCGGCTTACCGTCCGCCATGCCGCTCTGCCAAACGGGAACCGCGAGCAGCTCGAAGAAGCTGTTTTCATCCGTGCTGTTATTGGTGTAGTGTTCGGATATTTACAGTGCAGATTCACGAACTTGTTCTCCACGTAGGTCACTTCGTCCGTTTTCGTCTCCCGCGGGGCCTTTTTGCCGCGGCCGCAGCCGACCAGCAGCAAAACCGCAGCGCACAGAAAAGCTGTAATTCCGATGCTATTTTTCATAATGATCCCCCTTGTTTTTTCTAACCGCTGAACGTATTAACACAGCAACGTTTCGATTTCAAAAAAAAAGTTCGCTGATTTTTCAGCGATCCTGTCTTCAGTTCAGGTGCGCGGTCCGTGCGCCCCGTTCGGGCGGATTTGTGTCTTTTTTTCTGAAAAACGTTGTTTTCGTAGCTCCGAAACGCGGTTTCGTTTCCGCGGTATTGACTATGTTGCGCCGCCGTATATACTGGGAAACAGAGGCGGACAAAACGCCGCGTCAAAAAAAAGAAGCGCCCCAAAGCGGCGTAAAAAGGAGAGCATTATGAAAACCGCAAATACGATTGCAAAAAGATTCTTTTCCGTTCTGCTGGCCCTTGCCATAACCCTCGGCGCGTTCGGCGTCGGTATGCTGAACGCCTCGGCAGAAGAAGCGCCGATCCTTGCTTTCGGCGAAACCTACGAAGGCGTGTGCACAGAAATGAACAACAGCTTTTCTTATCGGCTGGTGCTGCCGGAATCCGGTCTGGTTACGGTCACGTTCCGCTCCGGCGCATACTTTTCCTATATAAAACTGTATGACGATTATGAGGAAATCCACAGTTCGCTTTCTTCGATGAGAGACGATGACCATTGCGGCGAGGACCTCTCACTCCGCCTGAAAGCGGGCGCTTATCGTCTGACGGTCAAAGCCTGTTACCATCTTGACGTCATGGCCGGCAACGTATACGGCCCTTACACCCTCACGGCAGCGTTCGAGAGCGCAAACGAAACCTTCGAAGAAAGCCTGACTACTCACAATGACAGAAAAGATACTGCTTTCGATTATACGGTCGGCACGAACGTGCAGGGGCAGATCGGCCAGTTGAACGACCCTGTTGACGTTTACCGTTTTGAGCTTACCGAGCCCGGCGTTCTGCGCATTGAGCTTAAAAATCCCGAAACAGGTTGCTACTGCCATCTGAAGATTTCAGAAGCGGATAAAACGCTGTATAACACCGCTTCAACTGAAAAGGAAGGCCATCAGTATGTGACAAGGCATGCGATCAGCCTGATCCGCGGCATTTACTATCTCGAAGTGGCTTCCCCGTACGCGTCCTTCCCCTATACCTTTACAACCTCGTTCACGCCTGTTGCCGAAACTTTTGCCGAAAAACAGGGCGCTCTGCTGAACGACAGAGCCACAGCCCCCGCCATAAGCCTTGGCGAGAGCTATACAGGCTTCATCGCGGAAAACGACAGCGTGGACCTCTACCGTTTCACAGTGACCGAGCCCGTTGAGCTCACGCTTCGGTTCGTTTCCGGCGGCAAACCCACAGACGTCGACCTGAAGACGTATGAATTTGCCAATGCTTCCGCCTCTGATTATAAAGAAGAAAAAAGAGAGTGGCGCGTCGCCGAGCCCGGCGTATATTTCATCAACGTAACGGCCTGGATTGCAGAAGCGCCCTACGGAGCTTACGCTTTCATTCTCTATCAGCGCGGCGATACGGACCACAACGGTTCCATCACGGCTGCGGATGCCCGCGCGGCGCTGCGCATGGCGGTGGGGCTTGAGCCCGCCGAAGAAGGCACGCTGAACTTCTATGCCGCCGATTACGACTGCAACGGTATGATCACCGCGGCGGACGCCAGAAGCATCCTGCGCGCTGCCGTCGGTCTGGAACCGTAAGACTCCGCCACGGTTCACAGAAAACAGGCTTTGAACAAAGATTGACAATTCGATCCACATTTATTACAATTACATAATGAAGCGGCCGTGGATTCACAGCGATACCCGTACGCGCTTTCGGTCGCCCGAACAACGAAAAAGCCGACAACGTGAGGCTCAAAAACGAGATCTTAGAGAGATACAAAAAATAACCCTAAAAGCATATTATGGTAAAAAGGAGATTATTTATGAAAAAAACAGTCTGTTTGTTATTGACAATATGTCTGCTGTTTTCCGCAGCGCCGCTCACGCTTAGTCTCGCGGCAGCGCCGGCTTTGATCGCTTCAGGCAAATTCGGAGCTGACGGTGATAATCTGCGTTGGACGCTTCATGCGGACGGCGCGTTCACCGTTTCCGGAAAAGGAGAAATGGACGGAGATCTGTACGAATCTCCGTGGAGCGAATACGGGAATGACATAAAAACCGTGACGATCGAAAACGGTGTAACGTCCGTTGGTTCCTATGCCTTTGCCTGGCTGCCGTCGCTTACGGAGGTTTCCCTCCCGGAAACGCTCCTTTCCATTAACAGCAGGGCTTTTTATTTTTGTGAAAATCTTCGGCAGATCCGGCTTCCCGCCAATCTGCAGACGATACGCGAGGAGGCTTTCGGAGGATGCGGTATAACGGAGGTCGTTATCCCGGACAGCGTAACCAACCTGGCAGACTATGCTTTTTCATATTGTAAAATCAAGAAACTAACCATTGGCAACGGCGTCACCGAGATCAGCGCATATACGTTTTACAGTTGTCCTGTCACCGATGTTTTCATTGGTAAAAACGTACAAAAAATTGACGCATATTCTTTCCATTCAGCTCCCATTGAAACGATCCGCGTGCACAATGATAATCCTTTCTTCAAGGTGGAATCAGGCTGCCTGATCGAAAAAGCAAAGAACAGAATAGTGCGGACCGCGATGAATTTCGAGTTTCCCGCAGACGTTGATACCATTGGTTCCTACGCTTTTTCATCCGTGCCGTTACGGAACGGTTCGATCGTCGTTCCGGATACCATTACGGTAATTGAAGATGAAGCGTTTGCTTTCTGCAAACAGCTGCTGGAGATCACGCTCCCGAAAAACGTAACGAGTTTCGGCAAGAGCGTTTTTCTCGGGTGCACTTCTCTTGTCCACGCGGTGCTGCCGGAAAATCTTACGACGCTGGATCAAACCTTTGATGATTGCAACAGCCTGCTGTATATTACACTCCCGAACGGCGTAACCGAAATCGGCGAAAGAGCGTTTATCTTTTGTAATCAGTTGGTGTGGATCTATATCCCCGCCAGTGTGAAGACCATTCGGGCAGACGCTTTCTGGAGCAATTTCGATCTTCTTCATGTTTTTTATGAAGGCAGCAAACAGGATTGGGAAAAAATCGATAATGAAGCGGATCCGGAATCTTCGTTCAACGACCGCTTTTTCGATGCGGAGATCCATTACGATATAAAAGATCCTGAAACGATAATCCTATCGGAAGGCGTTTGCGGAGATAACCTTTCGTACGTGTTGGATTGCAAAGGAAACATGACGATTTCCGGAACAGGTAAGATGTATGATTATATTGAAAACACGCCATGGTTTGATTTAAACGCAGTAATACGGAATGTAACGGTAGAAGAAGGGGCCGAAAGCATTGGGTTCAATGCGTTTAACGGATCAGCAGCCCGTACGGTTTCGCTTCCGGAAAGCATACGCCAGATCGAAACCTATGGTTTCTCTTTCTGCGAAAATCTGAAAGAGATCCAAATCCCTGCCCAATGCACGGAGATTCAGGATGAAGCGTTTCTCGGCTGCGGTCGTCTGGAAAAAATAGAAGTTGCGGAAGGCAATCCCGTTTATTACGTTGAAAACAACTGTCTGATCGAAAAAGAAACGAAAAGACTGATCCGCGGCTGCGCCGATTCCGTAATTCCGGAAGACGTAACCGCGCTGGGTTGCGGCGCTTTTTCCTACTGCGAGTTTTCCTCTGTTTATATCCCGGCAAAGGTTTCCTCGATCGAATACGAAGCTTTCAAATTTTGCGGAAAACTCTCACAGATCGAAATCCCCGACGGCGTTGAACGGTTGACTGAGCACATGCTCGCTTTCACAGGCGTAAAACGGATCCTCATTCCCCGCAGCGTAACCGAAATAGAGGAAGGCGCGCTCTACTGCTCATGTAATCCGGAGACGGGAGAGCACGTCGACGGTTATTCTTTGACCGATATCTATTATGAGGGAAGCGAGGAAGAATGGAACAACATCAAAATCAATACAGAGAACCATAGAATTATTTCGTTTACAATCGTGGTAGGAGAAGATCCGTCCGACGAATCCGGAATCGACGACGACCCCTTTTCGCTCAAGAATGCCAACGAGGCAATTGATTCTGCTGAGATCCACTATAATTCTCAGTTTATAACAGCGGCGGACGGTTCAAAACATGTTGCGGGTGAAGCATTCTCCGTTGCTGTCGCTGCGCCTTCCTGTACTGAACCCGGAGAGAGCAGAATAATCACCCCCTGCGCTGTCTGCGGCCGCACTATTGAGGAACAGAGCGTAACCGTTCCTTCGGATGGGCACAAGTGGGATGCGGGCACAATCGTTTCCCCTGCGACCTGCGCTAAACAGGGAGAAAAAGAATATGTCTGTACGGTATGCGGTGACACAAAGCGCGAGGAGATCCCAAAAACAGACGTGCATACCTACGGGAATTG
>JAFRSZ010000048.1 GCA_017439205.1 Clostridia bacterium | reverse complement strand
TTAAAAATAAATAGTTTTTTTATAAATTAATCTTTTTATCGGAAACCGTACCTATTGACGAAACGGCGCTGAAAAGCTAAAATAAAGATTAGTAAAATAACTACGGAGATACGGTTATGAGTATTGCCAAAGCCGCGAACAAAACGATCGGCAGGGTCGTGAATCTCGTTACGTCAAGCGTATCGCAGACTTCCACGAAAAAGAACAAACAGAAATACGATAAGATCGAGGGGCTGGACGCGCTCTGCCGTCAGGCGGCCGCCGAAAGCTTCGTGCTGCTGAAAAACGACGGCGCCGTGCTGCCGCTCACGCCGGAGAACACGGTTTCGCTGTTCGGCAGAGTGCAGTACGATACGTTCTTTGTGGGGTACGGCTCCGGCGGCGACGTGAACGCGCACTATAAGGTGAGCTTTATTGAGGGCGTGCGCGCGTGTGAAAAGATCACGCTGAACGAAGAGCTTGCCGCGATCTATAAGAAATGGGTAAAAGAGAACCCTGCGGATAACGGTTACTGGGGCCATTGGCCGATGTGCCATGAGGAGATGCACGTAAACGAAGCGCTGGCGATGCGCGCGGCAAAGATCTCCGATACCGCGGTCGTGTTCATTGGCCGCGCCGCCGGTGAAGACCGGGAAAACACGCTGACGAAAGGCAGCTTTTACCTGACCGACGAAGAAGAAAACATGCTGTGGTGCGTACGCAGATATTTCAAACGCACCGCGGTGATTCTGAACATCGGCAATATCATCGATTTTTCATGGGTCGAAAAATACGATATCCCGTGCGTCGGGATCTGCTGGCAGGGCGGCATGGAAACCGGCAACGCGCTCGCCGATATTCTCTGCGGCGATGTGAACCCCTGCGGCCACCTGACCGATACCATAGCGAAAAGATACGAGCAGTACCCCTCCGCCTCCAACTTCGGCGGGAAGAAGAAAAACCATTACGAGGAAGATATCTACGTCGGCTACCGCTATTTTGAGACCTTCATGAAGGACGCGGCGCTGTTCCCCTTCGGCCACGGGCTTTCTTATACGGAATTTGAAACGAAAACGCAGAATTTCAGCGCCGACGCGGACTTTATTTCTTTTGAAACGACCGTAAAAAACACCGGAAAAACCGCAGGCAAGGCGACCGTACAGATTTATTTTGACATAAAAAACGCCGTGCTGCCTGTGCCTGCGATACAGCTTGCCGCGTTTAAAAAGACTTCTCTTCTGGAGCCCGACGCGGAGGAAACGCATGAATTCATCATTCCGAAAAACAGGTTTGCCTGCTTTGACGACGCGGGGATCAGCGGATACCGCAACGCGTGGATCCTTTCAAAGGGCGCATACCGGATCCATGCGGGCTTCAGCGTACGGAACAATGAAGAGATCGGCGGCTTTGAGCAGCCGAATACGATCCTGATTGAACAGACCCGTGAAGCCGGCGCGCCGAAAATGAGCGAAAGGCTGATGCGTCTGCGGCCGGCGGAAGGCAGATTCGGCGTTTTCCGCAACTATGAGCCCGCGCCGACGGCACAGACATTTCTGCGGGAAGATATCCTTGCCGCGCTTCCCGAAACCACGGAGCCCAACGAAGACCGCAGCGCTTCCCTGTTTGACGTGGCGGACGGCGCCGTATCGTTGGAGCGTTTCGCTGCAAGCCTGACGGATACCGAGCTGGAGGCGCTGACACGCGGCGATTATATCATGAATTCTCCGCTCGGCCCCACGGGTAACGCGGGCGTATTCGGCGGCGTACTTGAAAGCCTGCGTGAACGGCAGGTGCTGCCCGTAACCACGACCGACGGGCCGTCCGGCATACGGCTTGCCGCGACCAGCGCGCTGCTGCCCTCCGGCACGGCGCTTGCCTGCGCATACAACCCCGAACTGGTTCAGGCGCTGTACGCCCTGCTGGGCGAGGAAATGCGCGACCGCGAAAGCGACGTACTGCTGGCCCCGGGCATGAATATCCACCGCGATCCCCTTTGCGGACGCAATTTCGAGTATTTTTCGGAAGACCCGCTCGTTTCCGGCGTTACCGCGGCGGCGGTCGTAAAAGGCCTTGCCGACGGCGGCGTGAACGCATGCCCGAAGCACTTCGCCTGCAACAATCAGGAAACAAACCGCACGAAGAACGATTCGGTGCTCTCACAGCGGGCGCTGCGCGAGATCTACCTGAGAGGCTTTGAGATCTGCGTAAAAACCGCTCACCCGCAGGTACTGATGACCTCCTATAATAAGATCAACGGCGTATGGGGGCACTACAACTACGAGCTTGTAACGAAAATCCTGCGCGGCGAATGGGGTTACAAGGGCCTTGTGATCACCGACTGGTGGATGCAGAAAAGCGCGTCGCCCGAATTTCCCGCGATGCGGAATCAGGCGTACCGCGTACGGGCAGGGGTGGACGTGCTGATGCCCGGCGGCGAGCGCATGGGCAAAAAAGTACCGGACGGCACGCTTCTTGAAACTTTGGGTACAAAAGACGGGATCACCCGCGGCGAGCTGCAAAGCACTGCGATGCGCGTGCTCCGTTTTGTGATGCAAACAAATAAATTCTTAAATCTCTGGAGGCAGGAAACAATGAAAGCAATGAGCTTCAACGTGCTGTGCTACGGCAACGGCGAAAACGAATGGACAAAGCGCATCCCGCTGGTGGTCCGCACGATCCGCAACGAGGACCCGGACGCGTTCGGCGTACAGGAGGCGCATTACAACTGGATGAAGGCGCTGATCGGCGCGTTCCCGGATTACGCTTACGTGGGAAAAGGCCGCGACGACGGCAGGAAGAAGGGCGAGTTTTCCGCCGTGTTCTATAAAAAGGACAAGTATAAAAAGCTGGACGAAGGGCATTTCTGGCTTTCGGAGACCCCCGAAAAAGCGGGCAGCAAGGGCTGGGACGCCGCCTGCATCCGCATATGCTCATGGGCAAAGCTGGAAGAAAGAGAAACCGGCAAACAGTTTGTATTCATGAACACGCATCTGGACCACGTGGGAAAGGTCGCGATGCAGAAGGGCGCCGAGCTGATCGCCGCGCGCGCCGCCGAGATCGCCCCGGATCTGCCCGTGATACTGACCGGCGATTTCAACATCACCCCCGATTCCGCCCCCTGCGCGGCGGTGAAGGCCGGCGGTTTTGCCGATTGCCGCGATATCGCGAAGCGTACCGATCTGAACTGCACCTATCACGGTTTTACCTCCGGCACCGAGGGCATCAGCGTGATCGACTACGTTTTTGTGAAGGGCGATATCAAGGTGAAGAGCTTCAGAGTGAACAAGAAAAAGCTGGACGCGCACTTCCCCTCCGACCACTTCCCGGTGATCGCTGAGCTTACATTCTGATACGGACATATTTTTCAACGGATCTAATCGGCTTTATAAAAACATCCGAAAATCAGATATAACAAAACCGTCCCCGTTCCTCCCGATAAGAGGCGCAGGGACGGTCTGTTATTCAATATATCACCAGTTGATGACCCACTTTTCCGTCTGATAGCCGGTACCGGAGAAGGAGCCGGAAATACCGACCGCCTTACCGGACGCCGATACTTTCAGCGGAATGTGGTAATCGGCGGAAAGAATGTAACCGGTGGGGCCGATCACGGAATGGATGGTGGTGCCGAGATACACGAAATCAAGCGTATCGATCGTGATGGCGCCGAGATCGACGGAATTGACGTCCAGATAACCAACAGCCTGTGAATTATACAGCGGCGGATTCGTCATGGAGCTGGATTCCTGCACCAGCGTGAGATCGATCACGATATTGTTTCCGCTCTTGGATGCAGACGCCTGCTGAACGCCGGAAGCAGGTAGCGTAAACGCCTGACGTTTCGGAAGCAGAAGCGGGATCTGTTCGTCCTCGGAGGTGCCGACGCCGCCGGAAAACTGCACGACCTCGTTAACCGGTTTGATGAACTTGCCCACCAGAGAGTTGGCGATGTTTTTCAGCATCGGAAGGTTCGGCGAGATCTCTTCGATCGTGATGCCGAGCTCCTCGGAACGGTTCGCCGTAACGTTGCCGGTATAGGCTTTGGTCTTGTTCACCGCGTCGGAGAGATACTGTACGATCTGCTGCGTGTTCCAGGTGGAGATATCCGCCTCGGTGACCGCCGGCGTGGAACCGGAGGGCTGGGTGACCGAAGGCGTCTGCGCGTTCGTGGTGGGCACAAACGTTGACGACGGAGCAGCCGTGGTCTGCGTGCCTGCCGTAATATCGGGCTGCAGCGCGCCCGT
>JAFRSZ010000047.1 GCA_017439205.1 Clostridia bacterium | reverse complement strand
TGCGAGATGCCTTCGGCGCGATATGTCCCTTCGGGACGAGAAAAAGGAATTCATATCATATCGCACGTGAGCGTACGCGAGCGTATATCGCATTTGCGTAGCAAATATATCGCATCGCCGTCAGGCGATATATCGCAGCAAACCCGTCTCCCCGACAAACTGTAATTTATAAAAAAAGGGTGGCCGCCATGAAAAAAAGAAACCTTCTTCTTTGCCTGACCGGCGCGTTTTTGATGGGCTTTCTGTGGCGCGTTCGCGGCACCGGCGGCTGGGGCGCGGCATGGGGCCTGCTGAACGCGGGCTTCGTGTTCACGCTGTTTTTAACGGCGGCGATGCGGCGCAGAAAAGGGCCCTCGCTGCGGCTCATCTCTCTTGCGGCATTCTCGTTCATGCTCACCGCTCCCGCGTGGGGCACGCTGCTGAACCAGATCACCGGCGTGCTGGGCGGCATGCCCGACGGCGCGCAGCCGGTGTATATTTCACCGTTTGCAGGGGTGCTTCTGATGGCGCTGATGGGCTTCGGCCTGGCGGCGGTGTTCGGCGTACTGTTTGGGCGGTGCTTTTCGGACAAACCGTGGCGGCTGCGGGATTACCTCGTGCTGCTGGCGGTTTTCTTTATTGTGATGTACGGGGCGAAGGCGAGCATCGCACACCCCGCCGTTAAGCTGATCCAGCCGGAAGCGGCGCGGCAGTTCCAAGCGGGGCTGACCGCCGCGGGAATCGAAAAAACGCCGTTTTCGGCGTATCTCGCCCACTTCAACGCCGAGGGCTGGGCGAAAAAGATCGACGGCGGGCGGCACTATTACGCCTGCGTTTCCGCCGTTTCGTCCGCGCTGGCTGCGGCCGCGTGCATCCTGACCGCGCGTTTCTATGTGAAGGACCGCTTTGCCGCCCGGATCGGCGCGGCCCTGTGCGGGGCGTTCGCCTTTTCCATTTGCCTTGCGGACCTGTTTTTCTTCTTTGCCGGCGGCGGTTATCGCGGCGCGCAGGGCTTTTCCCTGCCCGAAAACTTCGCCGCGTGGAGCCTCTGGGAGTATTTCACCGGCTTCATCGCGGGAGGGATCGTCACCGCGCTGACGCTGCGCTTCGCCCCGCGGGAAGATACGAAAGAAACCGTGCTCGCGAAGCTGCCGCCGAAGCCCCTCGGCGCCGTTACCTTTGTTCTTTGCTGCGTGGGCGCGATCGGGCTGAACGTTGTGCGGCCCGTTTTGCGGCGCATGAAGGATTCTTCTTTCCTTATACCCGCCGCGGTGCTTGCCGCCGTGCTTGCGGTCGCGTTCTGCCTTGTGCTTTGCAAAAAATTCGGCTTTTCGTTTGAGCGGGCGGATGCGCGCCGCTTCCCGGCGATGCTGTGCTTTACGCTCGTCGCTTATATTTTCATCGTATATATGTTCGTGGGCGCGCCTCAGATCGGCAATATGCACGCCGCGCACAACGTGCTGGTCGCCGTTTCCTTCGCCGTGTGTGAAGCGGCGGCGATCAAATTGAGCATATAACGGTTTTATAACAGCGGCCCGCACCGTTGAGGCGCGAGCCGCGATTTGTTTTTTCCGGTCAAGAAGCCGGTTTTTGCGCTTCGATCTTTTGGTACGCCCATTCGTTCAGGCACATCCAGCGCTTTCTGAGAGACGGCATACACTTTTCCGCCAGCCGCAGCACGGGACGCTCCAGAAAACGGATTCGCAGCATATCGATCACGATACAGATAACGAAAATGCCTGTGACGCTCAAAACCACGTGCGTTAGGAACTGCGGCCACGGCAGCGTAAACGCGCCGACGACCTTCAGCGTATCCTTCCACAGCCATTTTCGCATGGTGGCGTTTGCGGAATGGATCAGCAGCACGCCGTAGGCGGAGGCGGCGACCTTGTTTATCAGCCTGTTATAGGGGATGTTCAGATTTTTGAAGAACATGAAGGAGCTGACGCCGTTGAGCACCGGCAGCAGCTTATTGGAATCCGAAACGAGGGTATAATAATCCGTTCCGTTTTTGGCCGCGAAAAGAACGGTTGCGGCGGAGATCCCGAAGGTCCCAGCCATAATGATCGCCCAAAACCTTCTGTTCGCAAAGATCCTTTTCGGATACATCCCGAAAAACGCGCCGAGCAGGTATACCGCGCAGAACCACGAGAGATAGTTCATCCTTACGCTGAACGTTCCGGGGAACGATCCGAGAAACGTATAGGTAAACCCAACCAGCAGCAGTAAGGCGACGTGTTTCTCTTCTGTTAGCCTGCGGAGCAGAATATTCATAAAGGGGATGCACAGGAAGAATACGAGATATACCTGTGGAAATGAAAAGGATACGTCCCTCACGGGAAAAAGGATCGATTTCAGCGTTTCCGCGGTAAAAGCCGTGTAACCGGAAATACAGAAGATCAGATTGATCACGATCCTGTAAAACATGGTCTCAAACAGAAGCTTCAGAAATTTTATGAGCGTAATGTTCTTTTTGCACATAAAATAACCGGTGATCATGATAAAGCCGTTGATCGCGGTTTTTCCCCACGCGCCGAGCAGCAGCAGAAACAGGGTCCGTTTGGCCGTACCGTTCGTCTGGATCGGGCCGCCGGCGTCCATCAGACCGGAATTCACAACGTAATGATGCATCACGATCAGAAGCATACAAACGATGCGGTACAGCTCGATATCCGATCTGCGCGTATTCTTTTGCAGTACTGATTTTTCTTCGGGCTTCATTCTTTTGTCACACGATCTTGCTGCCGCAGTAATCGCAGGTGCCGTCCGCTTTCGGGTAGGCGCTGGCGCCGCAGTGCGGGCAGGTAACGATCTCGTTCTTAAAGGTCGGCTTCGGCTGCGCAGGCTGCTGCGCAGGCTGCTGCACGGGCTGCTGCGCGGGCTGTACAGCGATATTCCCCTGTACGGGCTGCTGCGCCGCCGCGGTGTTTTTCTTTTTCACGGCGCGTATCACAAAGAATACCGTTGCGGCAAGGCCGAGGAACATGAGAAGGGCCATGCCTGCGGAAAGCCGCCCGGCAAACGGTGTGCTGTAGATCGCTTCATCCTCTGAGATCTGGTTGCCGTCGGCGTCGTAATACAGGTAATGCACCTCGCTCATGATCTCTTCAGCGCTCACGGTGAAGGCTTTTGAAACCACTTCGCCTATGTCCGTGTTGTTTTCAAAGTATTCGTCTATCCGGGTAAGGATCAGGTCGCACGAGGCGTCGTCCGTTACCGTTACGGCGTCGTCTCCGGCGATATACCACGTTTTGTAGTAATTATCGTCGTCCAACAGCATCAGAATGATGATATGCCCTTCGTCGCTGTTGAAGGTGTCGACATACTTATTGTACAGATAGCTGTTCACCCGGTCATAGTCCGGGTCCGTATCGCCGCCGATATCGCGCAGCAGAATGAAATACGGCTGTACGCCCGTGGCGCTGTAGAACGAAGCGATCGCTTTCTCTACCTTTGCCTCGCCGGATCCGTCGAGCTCACCCGGGATCGCGGATTCCACCGGATCGGCCACCGGCGTGCAGAGATTTGCCGGAAGCTTCGCCTTGTGCGCCGTTTCGGATATGATCTCGCCGGTATAGCCCTCTTTTTGCAGATTGTCGCTTGTAAGCCGGTTTGAGAAGACCCCGACAAACACGAATGCGAGCACCAAGGTGACGAGCGCCGGGATCAGGATCGCGCCGAGCACGCCGGATAAACACCCGCTGCCGCCGCTGCTCCCACGGTATCCGCTGCCGCCCCGGTATCCTCTGCTTCGGTAAACCGGACGGTACCCGCCGTAATAATGACTGCCGCCCGAATAGCTTCTGCCGCCGGACGAACCGGAGCTGCGGCTTCCGCCGCCTCCGATACGGCCGCTGTGGCTTCCCCCGAAGGATCCGCCGCTGTGGCTTCCCCCAAAAGAACCTCCGCCGACGCTGCCGCCGTGACCGCCGCCTGCACTGCCTGGCATAATATAAAAACCTCCCTTTCGGTATACGGCCCCGTCGGCGCTTTCCGCCGGCAAGCGGGCCTTTGCTTTCTGCTCTTATAGTATCATACTATATGACAAATGTAAATCGGATATATAAAAAACGTGAAAAAAACCGGCCTGCACGCAGACCGGCTTCGCTTTATTCTTCGTCGCCTTCTTCGGCGGGAGCTTCGTCCGCTTCCGGAGCCTCGGTTACGGTATCTTCTTCGGGTTCCTCTTCGCCTTCCGGGATCGCAGAGGCGGGTTCCTCCGGCGTCTTCTTGGCGGTGGTAACGGCGATCACCTTATCGCCCTCGCCGAGCCGGATCAGCCTTACGCCCTTGGCAGGACGCGCGCACTCGCGCACGTCGGCGCCGGAAAGACGGATGATGATGCCTGCGGAAGAAATGAGGATCGCGTCTTCGTCGTCGTAGATCTTCTCCACGCCCGCCACCTTGCCGTAGACCTCGGTTCGGTAGTTCATGCTGCCGAAGCCGCCGCGGGACTGCACACGGTAATCGTCGTAAACGCTCTTTCTGCCGGTGCCGTCTTCGCTCACGGTCAGTATGCGGCCCTCGGTCTCGTTTTCGCCGATGACCTCCGCGCCTACCACGTAATCGTCGTCCCGCTTGAAGGATACCGCCTTCACGCCGCGGGCCGTTCTGCCGAGCACGCGGGCGTCGTTTTCGTTGAAGCGGATGCCGAGGCCGTTGCGGGTGGCAACAAGGATATCGACGTTGCCGTGGGTGATCAGCACGTTCTCGAGCACGTCGCCCTCGTCGATATTGATGGCGATGATGCCGTTTTTGCGGATATTGCGGAAATCGTACAGCGCGGTGCGCTTGATCACGCCGAGGCGTGTGATCATGCTCAGATATACGTTTTCTTCGTCTTTGGGCAGCATCAGCATCGCCGAAACCTTCTCGTCCGCATCCATCGGCAGAAGGTTAATCAGGTTCATGCCCTTGCTGGTGCGGCTGCCCTCGGGGATCTCGTAGCCCTTCAGCTTATAAGCCTTGCCCTTTGTGGTGAAGAACATGATGAACGCGTGGGTGGAGCAGGTGAACATGGTATCCACCACGTCCTCCTCGCGGGTGGTGAGGCCCAGTTTGCCGCGGCCGCCCTTCTTCTGCAGGCGGTATTCGTCCACGGGCAGGCGCTTGATGTAGCCCTCGCGGGTCTTGGTGAATACGCAGTCCTCTTCCGGGATCAGGTCTTCGATGTCCACCTCGCCGGAAATATTCACGATCTCGGTGCGGCGCTCGTCGCCCACGGCGGCCTTCACTTCCTGCGCTTCCTTCTTCACCTCGGCAAGGATGTTGGCGTGGGAAGAAAGCAGTTCCAGATATTCGGCGATCTTCACGCGCAGCTGGCCCAGTTCGTCCTCCAGCTTTTCTCTTTCAAGGCCGGTGAGCTGGCCGAGACGCATCTGAACGATGTGGGTGGCCTGCACGTCGTCGAACTCGAAACGGTCCATCAGGTTCTGCTTGCCATCCTGAATGGTTTTGGAGGCGCGCAGGATGGCGATCACCTCGTCGATAAAATCGAGCGCTTTGAGCAGCGCTTCCACAATGTGGGCGCGGTCCTGCGCTTTTTTGAGGTCAAATTCGGTGCGTCTGCGCACGATCTCGCACTGGTGGTCGATGTAGTGCTCCAGCACCTGCTTCAGGTTGAGGATCTTCGGCTCGCCGTTCACCAGCGCCAGCATGATCACGCCGAAGCTGGATTGCAGCGCCGTAAACTGGAAGAGCTGGTTCAGCACCACCTGGGGGTTCGCGTCGCGCTTCAGTTCGATCACGATGTTCATGCCGTTGCGGGAGGAATAGTCGTTTACGTTGGAAAGCCCCTCGATCTTCTTATCGCGGTGCAGCTCGGCGATGCTCTCGATCAGGCGTGATTTGTTCACCTGATAGGGAAGCTCCGTCACCACGATCTCGAATTTGCCGCTCTTGCTCTCCCGGATCTCGGTGCGGGCGCGCACGGTGACCTTGCCGCGCCCCGTGGCGTAGGCGGCGCGGATGCCCGCCTTGCCCATGATGATACCGCGGGTGGGGAAGTCCGGCCCCTTCACGTGCTCCATCAGCTCTTCAAGAGAACAGTCGGGGTTGTCGATCACGCAGCACATGCCGTCCACCACCTCGCCCAGATTGTGGGGCGGGATGTTGGTGGCCATACCAACGGCGATACCCATGCTGCCGTTGACCAGCAGGTTCGGGATGCGGCTTGGCAAAACGGTGGGTTCCTTTAAGCGGTCGTCGTAGTTCGGTACGAAATCGACCGTGTCTTTATCGATATCCTCCAGCATTTTGAGCGTCATTTTGCTCATGCGGCTTTCGGTGTAACGGTAGGCCGCGGGCGGGTCGCCGTCCACGGAGCCGAAGTTGCCGTGGCCGTCCACCAGCGGATAACGCATGCTGAAATCCTGCGCCAGACGTACCATCGCGTCGTAAACGCTGGCGTCGCCGTGGGGATGGTAACGCCCCAGCACGGCGCCCACGGTATCGGCACACTTGCGGTATTCCTTATCCGGCGAGAGGTTGTTTTCGTACATCGTGTAAAGGATACGGCGGTGTACGGGCTTCAAGCCGTCGCGTACGTCCGGCAGAGCGCGCTGCATGATAACGCTCATCGAATAAGAGAGGAACGAGGTTCGCATCTCTTTATTCAGATCAACGTCGATCAGGTTGCTGCGCTCCGGCAGTGCTTCTTCTTCGGGGAGGTCCAGTTCGATCCTGTTTTCGTCGTCCATCGTCTTTTGCCTCCTTATACGTCAAGATTTTCGGCGTAACGCGCGTTCTTCTCAATGAAGTTGCGGCGCGGCTCCACCTTATCGCCCATTAATATACTGAAGGTCTCGTCCGCCTCGAACATATCCGAAATGTTCACGCGCTTCATCGTGCGGGCGTTCGGGTCCATCGTGGTCTCCCAAAGCTGGTGGGGGTCCATTTCACCGAGACCTTTGTAGCGCTGGATGCTGTAGCCCGCGCCGAGCTCGGCGGCAATGGCGTCTCGCTGCTCGTCGGAATACGCGTACCGGTGCTTTTTGTTCTTGGTGAGCCGGTACAGCGGCGGCTGGGCGATGTATACGTAGCCGTTTTCGATCAGCGGCCGCATATAGCGGAAGAAGAAGGTAAGCAGCAGCGTGCAGATGTGCGCGCCGTCCACGTCGGCATCCGCCATGATCACGATCTTATGGTATCTGAGTTTGGTGATATCGAATTCGTCGCCGATACCGGTGCCCAACGCCAGCACCACGGGCACGAGCTTGTCGTTGCCGATCACCTTGTCGATGCGGGCCTTTTCCACGTTGAGCATCTTGCCCCACAGCGGCAGAATGGCCTGAATGGTGGGATCGCGCCCCTGCTTGGCGGAACCGCCGGCGGAATCGCCCTCCACGATGAAGAGCTCTGTGTTGGCGGGGTCTTTATCGGTGCAGTCGGCAAGCTTGCCGGGCAGGCCGCCGCCCTCAAAGGCGGATTTGCGGCGCGCCTGTTCTCTGGCTTTGCGGGCGGCCTCTCTGGCACGTGAGGCCTCCAGCGATTTATTGAAGATCAGCTTCGCCACGCCCGGGTGCTCGTCGAAATAGGTCATCAGCTTCTCGTAAACCATCTTGTTCACGAGGGGCGTCATTTCGGTGTTGCCGAGCTTGCCCTTGGTCTGGCCCTCAAACTGCGCTTCGGTGAGTTTCACGCTGATCACGGCGGTAAGGCCCTCGCGAACGTCTTCGCCCGAAAGGTTCTTGTCGTTTTCCTTCAGCAGGTTCATCTTTCTGCCGTAATCGTTGAATACGCGCGTCAAAGCGTTTTTGAAGCCGGTTTCGTGGGTGCCGCCGTCCTCGGTGCGCACGTTGTTGGCAAAGCTTAAAATCAGCTCGTTATAGCCGTCGTTATACATAATGGAAACTTCTGCGCTGCGGTCGCCCTGCACGGTGGAGAAATGGATCGGCTCCTCGTGGATGGCGGTGAGCCCACGGCTTTCGGTTAAAAAGTGCGAAAAGCTCTTCAGGCCGCCTTCGTAGCAGAATACCTCTTTCGTCACGTTTTCGGGGTCGCGCGAATCGGTGAGCGTGATCTGCAGGCCGGCATTCAGGAACGCCTGCTCGCGGATGCGGCGCTGCAGCGTTTCGTAATCGTAAACGGTGGTCTCCTGAAAGATCTCCGGGTCCGCCTTGAAAACGATCAGCGTGCCGGTCTCGTCCGTATCGCCGATCACCTCCAGCTCGCTCTTGATATCGCCGCGCTCGAACCGCTGGCGGTAGATATGGCCGTGCTGGCTCACCTGTACCTCGAACCACTCGGAGAGCGCGTTCACGCAGGAAGAACCCACGCCGTGCAAACCGCCGGATACCTTGTAGCCGCTGCCGCCGAACTTGCCGCCCGCGTGCAGCACCGTGAGCACCACGGTAACGGCGGGCATGCCCTGTTTTTCGTTGATATCCACCGGGATGCCGCGTCCGTTGTCGCGCACGCTGATGATATCGCCCGGCTGGATCTCCACTTCGATATGGGTGCAGTAGCCTGCCAGCGCTTCGTCGATGGAGTTGTCCAGAATTTCATATACCAGATGGTGAAGTCCTCTGGGACCGGTGGAACCGATATACATGCTGGGACGCTTGCGTACGGCCTCAAGGCCCTCCAGCACCTGGATCTGGTTGGCGTTGTACTCTTCGGTAACAACGGTATCCATCTGTTCGTTTTCCTGTTCTTCAAACAGATCCCCGGTGTTTTTGATTTCGTCTGTTTCCTGCATTTGAAAACCTCCAATGGAGAATTGATCGCTTTGAAAAATGAATAATGAAAGATTTCGGAAGGGCTTCGCCCTTGATTATACATAAAAACGATATGTTAATAGATCTCTTCCGCGCGGGCCAGCAGCGTACCGGCGGAATATTGAGAGAGATATATTTTTTGTTTGTCGTCTTCAATGGTCAGAATGAATGAGCGCGGCAGATCGTAGGTGAGAAGGTTTACCTGCCCGCTTTTTTCGGCGGCGGCGAGAAAATCCCTTGTTTTCTTCGACACCGTGGCCGTATCCAGATCGAATATGCCTATGATATCCTTTTTTCTGATCTCTTCGTTTCCAGCGTTTAAAAACATAGGTTAATTTTTATTTTTAATCTTTAATTGTTAATTGTTAATTGTTAATATCTACAATCGTTCCGTTCCGTATCTCAAACGTTTTTCCTTCCGCACTTCTCAATACGGCGCCGGGCTCGCAGCAGGTGATGAACACCTGCCGGTTTTTGATGTGGTTCAGTATGAAATCCTGCCGCGTCACGTCCAGCTCGCTCATCACGTCGTCAAGTATGATCACTGGCTGTTCCCCGGTGGCGTTTTTCAGTATTTCCGCCTCCGTGAGCTTCAGCGCAACGGCGCAGGAACGCTTCTGCCCCTGCGAACCGAAGGAACGCACGCTGTCGCCGTTTAAGGTGATCTCAACGTCGTCCCGGTGAGGGCCTACGGTGGTGGCCTTGTTGAGGATATCCTCCCGCCGGGCTTCCCTGAGCGCCTGTGCCAACGGCCCTTCGGCCTTTGAGATATACCGGAATCCGACCTTTTCCCTGCCGGAGGAAAGCCCGCTGTAGATCTCTTCCGCGGCGGGCGCCAGAACGGCAAGATATTCGTTTCTGGCGGCGCGCAGCGCCTCGCCGGCGCGGCAGAGCTTTTCATCCAGAATATCGAGCAGATCCAGAAGGGAAGAATCGAACGTAACGTCTTTTAACAGGGAATTGCGCTGTTTAAGGATCCGCGCGTATTCCGCCACCGTGCCCGCCATGGCGGGTTTCAGCTGGCATATCGCGGTATCCAGAAACCTGCGGCGCTCCGCGGGACCGTTTTCGATGATCGAAAGAAACGAAGGAGCGAAAACCACCGCGCTGAAT